>JAFVRT010000109.1 GCA_017504125.1 Lentisphaeria bacterium | reverse complement strand
GTGAAATGGAACTCAATATCATGAATTCCCCCTATGCCAATTCGCTTTTTGAACTCCCGGCACAGTACGGAGAAGACAATCCTCAGGTCAAAGTGGTAAAAAAACAATTGGTCAGGGTCGAAACGCTTGATTCTCTCGCAGAAAAAATCAATGTGAGTGGTAACGGATTGGTCAAGATAGATGTCGAAGGTGCCGAACTCAATGTATTGAATGGAGGAGAAAAGTTCATCAGGGAACATGTTTCAGCTGTTATCATTGAACTGGCCTTCAACCGCGGCACAACGCAGATCAATAATGTTATGGATAAATTGAGATATTACGGATTTGAATTGTCCAATGTATTTGATGTGGCATGGTCAAGGGCCAGCATGAATCGTCTGGAACAGCTGGATGCCGTATACCTTAAAAAATAACGGAGTTGTAAATGGGACTTGTATTTGAAGGAATTCCGGTGGAGTTGACTGCAGAGCTGAAAAAAGTCAACAAGATCGACTGTTTCGTGGAAACCGGAACCAATAAAGGCAATACTGCGGCTTGGGCAGCAAAAATATTTGAAAAAGTTTTTACCATAGAACTTTCTCCGGTATATGTCAGACTTGCCGGTCAAAAACTCCGGAAATATGACAATGTTGAATTGCTGGAGGGCGATTCCGCAGTCATGCTGGATGAAGTACTGAAGACAAACTCCGGGAAACGCTGCTTTTTCTGGCTGGATGCCCACTACTGCGGCAAGGAAACAGGAGGATTTGGAGAAAAAGCTCCTGTTTTGGAAGAACTGAAAAAAATCATGGCAACGCCTGAAAATCATTGTATTCTCATAGATGATGCCCGTTTTTTCAATGCTCCCCTTTCAACGCAGCGGGGAGAATATCCGGACATTCTGACGCTCGCTTCTGTTATAGACAGTTCAAGATACCGGCTTTTTATCGTCGATGATTGTGTGGTTATATTACCGTCTGATGCTGAAAATATTGCCGCGATCCACAAGTATGTGTGGAAATATGATTTTTTGCGTGCAAGAAAAACCTTCAGTTTTTATTGGTACGCATTGAAAACAGGGAATTTCAAAGGTATTGCAGTAGCGTTTCTTTTGCTGCTGAAACTTTATAAATATAAAGATAAAAGTTCCGCTGATTACTGAGCGGTTATTTTGTCGAAAACTTTTTGCATTGCCGCAATATAACTGTCGCCCCAGGTATCGGAGCATTCCCGGCATTTCAACACATTGGCCCGCAGAATGTCATAGTCGGACGACAACTGCTGCAATGCCTTGATAAAAGATTCCCGGCCGATGCTTTTCAACGGAACAAATGTTCCGGGAAATCTGCGTGCTGCGTTATGGAAATCACCAAGATATATCGCCGGCACTCCGGCAAGTATACTGTCGGCAAGTTTTTCTGTTACATATCCATTCGCCAACATATTTTCAATAATGAGCGAATAAGGATATTGAGAAATTGTTACGATCTTGTTTTCCGTCGGGCCGATAATATTTTTGCGGGGATCGATTTTCCAATTTTTTCCGTAGAGATCGATAAAACCGGCTTCTGCAGTTTTCCGGTAAAAAACATCCCGCGCCGGAGCAAAACCACGGTGATCGCCGTCTTTGTATGATGCAACTGTAACGCCTTTTGAGTTGATCCCGACATCATGCCATGTATTGTCCGGCACGGATCCCAGAGTACTTTTTCCCGGCAGAGGAATATCATAATGAAAGATATGATCCGCTTCGTAAGCCCGGTTCCATGTGATGACAGCATCCCATTCATCAGAAGACAACAACTCTACGCTGTGGCACAATGGTGCGTAAACAGCTGTTTCGTAACATTGCAGTACCCGTTTGATCCTTCGCGGCAAAAGTTTTATCCGTTCCCGGACATCAGCACTCAAGTCAAAACAAAATACGATATCAGCTTTTTCCGGAGGAAGTTCGTCGCAGGAAAAAAATTCAAATCCCTGTTTTTCAAGCATTTTTCTTACCAGCACATTGTGATGGGTCAACTTGTATCCATAAGAAGTTCCGCTGTCGTCGGGACCGTAATTTGCGTTTGCCGGGGCAAACATTCTGATATAGCAGACCTTTTTCATTTTCTGATCCGGAGTTTTATGGAGTTCTTTATTTTTTGCAGCAGGATCAACAGAATATAACCGATGATCCTGAGCGCAGAAAAACAGCATGGCGCAGTAAACAGAGTTGCCGCAAAGGCTTTTGACAATACCGGCAAACTCTTTCTCCAGTCCGGCATCATGGTATAAAGCAATGTTCTGGTAATGAAAAGTCTTATCTGAAAATCACTGTATAATGAAAAAACAGTCAGCAAGTAAATAAACTCATCATATTCATTTGCCTTGGCGGGATCTGCGGCAGCTTTCCTTATTTCTGCCACCGGGGAAAACGGTTGAAAAATACGCTTTATGGGCCGGTCGCACAAGTGGCAGGC
>JAFVRT010000108.1 GCA_017504125.1 Lentisphaeria bacterium | reverse complement strand
TGTCAATGTCGCAGGTCATGATGTAGCACCCCAGCCACATGCACGAAAGTCCCAATACGGCACTCACGATCCAAAGACTGTAGAAAATGGAACTTTTCAAAAAGTCACTGGCTGATGAATTTATGACCGTAGTGGGTATCAGGACGACACACACCAGCAGCACACCGAGGAGCAGCTGGAAAATATGTGATCTGATCGCATGCCGGAATGTAAGTTTTACGATTGATGCAAAAGCTCTCATTTGCGATTGCCCAGAATATCATTGAGTTTACGATCGGCTTCCGAAAGCTGTTTCTGCACATCCGGTGCAGGAGCAGTTTCACTTTTCGGAGTAATTTTTTCTTCCATAAGGTCAGAGAGTTTCTGTTCTGAAACCACGATCTTTTCCGGTTCTGCGGCTTTGGGCTCAACAATTTCTTTTTTGACTTCCGGAGTTTGCAGCAGAGATTCGAGAACAGCACTCTTTTCATCGCCTTTGGACAGATATTCAGCGATGCGTCCTCCGGAAACCACACCGGCAGTTTCAACACTTTCGGATTTTGCTCTGGCGATGACATCGAGGAAAAATTCTTCCAGACTCTTTCTGGGGTGATCCACCTTGAATTCCTCGCCATGAAGTGCTTCACGCAGATCATTCAACACCTTTTCCATTGCTTCTTTGGGCAGCACCGGAGTTGTAATGGTGGTGGAAGTGGTTTCGGTAAGCAGATCATTAAGGGCCCCGGTGGCACGGATCCGTCCGCCGTAAAGGATTATGACCCGGTCGCAGACATCTTCCACATCACTCAGCAAGTGACTGGTCACCAAAACTGTCTTGCCCCGTTTTTTCAAGGTGAGGATCAAATCTTTTACTTCCCGGCAGCCCAGCGGATCAAGGCCGCTGGTAGGTTCGTCCAGAATCAGGAACGAAGGATCATTGATCATGGCCTGAGCGATCCCGATACGGCGCGCCATACCCTTGGAAAATTCCCCCACCCGGCGGCGGCGGGCGTGGGTCATGCCGACCATATCCAACAGCTGATCGATGCGTTTTGCCCGGTCGGCTGCTGAAAGATTGAAAAGAGAACCGAAGAAATCCAGAGTTTCTTCAGCAGTAAGATATTTGTAGAGATAAGACTCCTCCGGAAGATAACCGATATCCCGTTTGGTTTCCACGGCTTTCGGAGAACGGCCGAGTACTGTCAGCCGTCCGCCGGTGTGATACAACAGCCCCAGCAGCATTTTTACGGTGGTGGATTTTCCGGAACCGTTGGGCCCCAACAATCCGACCACTTCTCCGGGACGGATCTCAAAATCTATGTCATTTACAGCACGGGCTTTGGGGCGTCCCCAGAAATCCCGGAACTCTTTGGTCAGTCCAACGGCACTGACCACCGGAATATTTGTATCTTCCATATTCTTTTAATCTTCCTTTTGAACCGGTTCGGGACCTTCCTCAAGGGTAAGTTCCTCTCCGGTACGCACCAGACGCGCGCTGTTGAAAATAATGATCAGAGTACTTCCGGCATGGAGCACAGCGGCCCACACGGGAGTCATAAGTCCGACTGCGGAAACGATCATTCCGCCGAAAACAAAGAGCATGCCGAAAAGCAGGTTCTGATTGATGATCATCTGGGACTTGCGTGAAAGATACACCAGCATGGCTATACGGCGTAAATCGTTGGTCATCAAAGCTACAGAAGCACTGTTGATAGCCACATCGCTGCCGATGGCTCCCATGGCGATACCCAAATCACCGGCGGCAAGCGCAGGAGCATCGTTGACGCCGTCGCCGACAACCGCGACCCGGTGGGTCTTTTTGATGCGTTCCACAAATTCAACTTTGCCTTCGGGCAGACATTCACTTTCAAACTCATCGATCTGCAGCTGGGAAGCAACGGCTTCAGCCACGGATTTCCGGTCACCGGTAACCATGGCGCAGTAGCGGACGCCCAATTTACGCAAATCGCTTATCATGGCAGCAGATTCATTGCGGAGTTTATCCCGGAATCCGATCCAGCCGATGACCGCTCCGCCGCGTGCCACATAGACCACGCTCATACCTTCGGCTTCGATATCGTCATGAACAGGGATATCCAATCCTTTTTCCCGCATCCAATTGGCGCGTCCGACAATGATCTCGACACCGTTGACTTTGCCGCTGACACCTTTACCATGAGCTTCGGTAAGTTCGACGGCCTGAGGGAGTTCAAGTCCGGCCTCGGCAGCCAGCTTCTGGATAGCCTTGGCGGTGGGGTGGTTGCTTGACTGTTCCACAGCACCTGCGGTCTGAAGCAGTTCGGCCTGTGAAACTTCGCCGAAAACCTGAAGTCTGACCACAGAAAGCAAGCCGTCGGTCAGAGTACCGGACTTATCGAAAACGAAAGCAGTAAGTTTGGATGCAAGTTCCAGGTGGGAAACATTCTTGATAAAAATACCGAGCCGTGCCGCAGCAGCTACTGCAGCCACCACCGCAGTCGGAGTGGCAAGCACCACAGCACACGGACAGGAAATAACCAGGAAGGCGATCACGGAGTTCATATCTTCAGTAAACCACCAGCATACCCATGCGATCATCAGAACTGTGGGAGTGTAGAATCCGGCATAACGGTCAATGATCCGCACCACGGGAGTACGGCTGGCTTCGGCCTGCAGGATCATATCTTTGACCTTGCCGAGAGTGGTATCTTCACTGACTTTGGTAACTTCAAGTTCCACAGCACCGGTAAGGTTCTGAGTACCGGCGAAAACATCGGAACCGATGCTTTTTTCCACCGGGATCGATTCACCGGTGATGGAAGCCTGATTGACGGTGGATTCTCCGGCAATGATCCGGGCATCCACAGGGAAATTCTCACCGGGACGGACCCGGATGATATCGCCGACTTTGAGATCTGTTACCTGAACATCCTGCTCGACGCCTTCGATCACCTGGTGAGCCGTATTGGGAGTGAGCTTGATAAGTTCCTCAATAGAACGCTGAGCTCCGCTTGCAGTACGGGTTTCGATGATGATCGTTATCAGCAGAAAGAAGGCGATGATCCCCGCCACCTGAAAATCTCCGCTGGCAAGTGAAGCCAGAATGGCCAGAGCAACAAGCTCGTTCATATAAACCTTGCCGCGCCAGAGATCCTTGATCGCAGTGATGATAATCGGCAGAGCCAGTACCACAGCACCGCAAAGTGCGCTCAACTGGGCCGCGTACACCTGTCCCGGCAAAAAATACTCCAGCAGAAAGGAGTTCAAAGTCAGCAGACCGCCGCCCAGAGCGAAGAAAAGTTTTCCGAGTCCCCGGTCATGGCCGACCCCTTCGGTAAGAGCATCGTGCCCGCAGGGACAGTTTGGTTTTCCGGTTTCGTGGTCGTGACCGCAGGAGCAGTTATGTTCATGCCCGTGGTCGTGACCGCAGGAGCAGTTATGTTCATGCTCGTGGTCGTGACCGCAGGAGCAAGTGTGGTTGTGTTTGTGTTCAGCCATTTCTTACTTACCTTCCTTTCCATCTTCAGCTTTGGGTTTGGGCTGATTTTTCGGCTCCGGATTCAGCTGGAGCCATACTTGCCGCTTTTTGTTGCTTGAGCCCATGATGAAACGATCTTCAGTAGAGGCCTGCAAAGCCTCAGAAAGTGCCGCAGTATAGAGTGCGATAAGCACGGTACGGGGACTTTCTTTGTACTTGGCGTTGATGGCCTTGAAATATTCGGTTTCAGCTTTCATGTCGGCGACGATACGGCTTTTGTAGGCCTGAGCCGCAGCGATGATCTCGGCTGCTTTGGCCTTGGTATCGTTTT
>JAFVRT010000107.1 GCA_017504125.1 Lentisphaeria bacterium | reverse complement strand
AGCATGTTATGCGTTGTCACCACGGAACTCAATGGGAGAGAGACAGACACTGGTGTGTTGTGGATAAGATCCGAAAACACTGCCGAATGGTCAGCCTTTCCGGCATGAATACGGTTTCCATGTTCGGTGAAACTTCTCCCTTTCATGCCAATACAGAGCTGAACTACCGTGCACTGTCATATTTCGGAGACAATCCTCTGGCAAGCAATGAAGAATTTGCAGAAGATGTCATGCGTGAACTTTTAGGCTGTTCCGCAGATTGTGCTATGCAATATCTTCAATTTGCAGATTTTGTCACAATACCGGAAAAAATCCCCGATGCTGTCAACGAAATTTCAAAAATAATAAAAAGTGTATCCGGAAATTTTGAAGCTCTGCGACGCTGGATGTACTTGGGCAGTTTCTTAAGTGCCTTTTATTTTGAACACATGCAGCAAATCAAAGCACTCAAACATGGACAAATCGATCTGGATTTGCTTTGATTGAATTTCCAGAAGATTTTACAAAAAGGATATTAAATGTATGAGTAAAACAGTTGAACTTGCTATCATCGGTGCCGGTATCAGAGGTAACGGCTATGCCCGTTTTACCAAACATTATCCAGATCGGGTGAAAATCGTTGCCGTAGCAGATCCGGACGCAGTCCGCAGAGAACGTATGGCAAAAGAATACGATATCCCGCCGGAAAGATGCTTCACCGGTTATGAAGAGTTTTGCAGTCATCCTAAAATGTGTGATGCCGTTGCCATTTGCACGCAGGATAATCTGCATGAAGCACCGGCAATCGCCTGTGCAGAACTCAAATATGACATTCTGCTTGAAAAACCGATGGCTCCCACGGAAGAAGCGTGCCGGAGAATTGCCGATGCAGTCCGAAAAAACGGAGTTCTGCTTACCGTATGCCATGTGCTGCGTTATACAAAATTCACCAGGACCTTGAAAGAAATCCTTGCGTCTGGAGAAATCGGCGAGATCATCACCATGCAGCACCTGGAACCTGTGGGATATTGGCACCAGGCACATTCCTATGTCCGCGGCAACTGGCGCAACGAAAAAGAATCCAGTAATATGCTTTTAGCAAAATGCTGTCATGACATTGACTGGATCTATGATATTTTCGGAAAAAAATGTTCTATGATCCAATCATTCGGAACACTCCGTCATTTCAAAAAATCAGAGCAGCCGGCCGGAGCAGCTGATCGCTGTGTCGATTGTCCACCGCGCATTGAATCGCTGTGTCCTTACTCTGCCTGCAAATATTATTTCCGCAATCGTTTTTCCAGAGGTTTGCGGGGGTGGCCGACAAGCGTACTGACCAATGGTCCAGAAACAGCAGAAAAGCTGGAGGAGGCTTTGACTTGCGGTCCTTACGGACGCTGTGTCTATGCCTGTGATAACGATGTAGTTGATCATCAGGTCGTCAATATGAGTTTTGAAGACGGTACGACCGCTGCAATGACGATGACTGCCTTTAATTTTGCCGGCGGCAGAAAGACTCGGATTTTCGGGACCCGCGGAGAAATCGATACCGACAGCAGTATCATCACCATCCATAACTTCCTGCACGATACAACCAGGGCCGTAGACATCAATACGATCAATGACGGCGGCATTAATTCCGGTCACGGTGGCGGAGATTTCGGCTTAATGGATTGTTTTGTTTCTGCTGTCGCCGAAGGGGATAGAAAATGCATCATCAGCGGAGTGGACAATACCCTGAACAGTCATCTTCTGGTCTTTGCCGCAGAAAAATCCAGAAAAGAAAACACTGTTGTTTTTATGGATTAAATTCCCAACGGACTGGACTGAAGAAACAGAAAACAAGTGTCTCTGCTCCCGGAGAAGAGCACTTGTTTCTGTATGCCATTTTTCTGTACCCAAGCTTTTGACGGGCGGTGTAACGAATTTTCTGTAAAATTGCGTTTGCCGAAAAGGCAGAGTTATGCATAGGGCGCGCTCCGGAGAAAATGGGGCTCCCAACTCGTCGGATACAGAGCGCGAACTGTGTGTAACTCGATTGAATTTCAAGAGAAAATATTATTTGTAATCAAATTGGCAGAATCGGAACAAGTATTGGCGCAAATGTTCACGAACTCCAATATGCACACGGGAATCCTACTGAAAAATAGAGCGTTTTTACCGGACAGCAGTGATAGTATGAAAGAATTGAAAAAAGAATATTTCAAAACAGGAAAAATACCCAAATTATAGCAATTTACCGGACCGGGGACTGGCACAGGAAACTATGGTGAAGTTGAATGGTTCCTGGGAAGCTATACTATTAAAGACTTCAAGTTGGAAAACGGGATAGCAACTTTTACTGTATACAATAAATCCGGATGGAGATCGGGAACCAGACTTCCAAAGAGTTGGACGGATGCGATAAAAGAAAAAACTTCTTACGAAATTTTTGACTTGGTCACAGATGCTCCGCGTGGAGAAGTTATTAAAACAAAAATTGAAAAATATTTTCCTGAAGCCTCGAAAATTCCCGGTTCCGGATATATATTAAAGCTGTTGCCAAGCTATGGCGGAAATTGGGAGCAGTATTATGAAATCCGTATGGAATGGAAAAAGTAAGTTAATATTATTCCTTGTGATCTTTATTGGAATGATTCTTCT
>JAFVRT010000106.1 GCA_017504125.1 Lentisphaeria bacterium | reverse complement strand
GTTTCTGGTTTCATATTACTCTCCGGTCATTGCATAGTATCATGACCAAATCCGGGGAAACTCCGGCGGCGGAGGTAGGAAAGTCGGAACTCTACGGTCCTTTGCGAGATTTTCCCATTTATTGCATCAAGGAGCATTTGAGCAGACAAACGGCCAATTTTTTCCCAGCAGCTGTCCACGGTTGAAAGTACTGGCGTGGAACAAAAATTCCTGTTTTCCTCCATATTGTCAAATCCGATGAGAAAAAAGTCTTTCCCCATGGACAGACCGATTTCTTCAAGGGCATCCTTTACTCCCAGCGCGATAAGGTCTGAAGAACACCAGAAAATCCGGTATTTTTTCAAAACTGCAATTTTTTTGCGGGCATCGCATGCGGTAAGGTGTCTGATTTCCGCGAAATTTTTACCTGACTGCAGGGAAATCAGCGGCAGATGCACTCCCGGAGGGGCACATTCACAGGCGGTATCATATCTGTTGAAGATATTTTCCTGTGAGCAGAACACAGTTTTGCCGTAAAACTCCGGAGCTATATCGTTCCAGATTTCCCGATATGCAGGTTTTATGTCGCGCCTGACGATAAGAGAATTGGGGGACGCAAGTTGTTTTTCCAGCATCAATACCGGTACTTTACAGTTATTGACCGCTTCGGAGACCTTGTCTGTAACAAGGGAATTGCCGATGATATATCCGTCAGCCACATTGGAACGCAGAA
This sequence comes from Lentisphaeria bacterium, assembly GCA_017504125.1. Taxonomy (GTDB): domain Bacteria; phylum Verrucomicrobiota; class Lentisphaeria; order Victivallales; family Victivallaceae; genus UBA1784. Next base: position 1,313 of record JAFVRT010000106.1, on the reverse strand, counting down.
AATTTATCACCTGAGATTCCTGCTCCGGGGTATGGGGCGAACCGAGGATAAGCAGATTATAAGCTGCATTCTGCAGTTCAAAAATTGCTCCGTGCAGAAAAAATCCGAAAAGCTGGTTGCCGCAATCACCGGCAGGATCGGCGGAAATAAAGCCGATCTTGAAACTTTTGCCGGTTACAAAAGATCTGCCGGACATATCCGGACGGTAATTGGCTGAATCGCAGACTTCCAGAATTTTTTTCCGGGTTTCCGGTTTTACTCTTGCCGCATAGCGGGGGTCCAACGCACGGGAAACCGTCGCTGTTGAAAGTCCGGTGAGCTTGGCAACTTCTTTTATTGAAAGCATAATAATATTTTTTTCATGTAAACGTTTACATTGGATTACTATATCACCATTTTTTTATTTTTCAAGTGAATTTTCAGAAAAAAAGTTTTTTACTGTCCCTGAGATTGAAAAATTTCTATCCGATGCTATATTTTGCATGTCAGTTTGAAATTACTTTTACAACATGTGGTGCTCTATGGAATACGGACCTTATTCGATATGCGAAAAAGATGCGGCAGAATATATACTGCCGGATCCTTTGATGACAAACTCCGGAAAAAGAATAAATACAGCTGCTGAATGGCACAATTTTCAGCGGTCAGAGATAATGAAACTGCTGCAGAAGTATGAGTACGGCGAAATACTTCCCCGGCCCGATGAGATGAGTTTTCAGCTTTTGAATTGCCGCAAAGATGCCTTGCATGGCAAGGCGGTGAGAAAAGAGGTGCGGATAAGCTGTTCCATGTTCGGTGGAGAAAGTATATCTTTTACCATATTGATCTATCTGCCCGCAGCCGGGACTGCTCCTGTTCCGGCTTTTCTGGGATTGAATTTTCATGGTAATCAGAATACCACGCTTGAAACAGATGTCATCCCTACCGGCTTTATCCGTTCCGGTGAACTTGCCGCTGAAGGAAACGGCGAGCAGCACAGCCGTTGGATCCCTGAGGAGATCGTATCCCGCGGGTATGCTTCGATCACCTGCTGCTATCATGATATTTTTCCGGATCGTCTGGGTGGGGAATCAGACAGCGTTTTCAAACTTTTTTCTGCTCCGGGAAAAACTGAAGTGCCAGGAGAAAAATATTCCGTCATCGGCGCGTGGAGCTGGGGGCTGAGCCGGATCATGGATTATCTGGAACATGATCCTGATATCGACAACACACGGGTCGCCCTTCACGGCCACTCACGGTTGGGAAAAACTTCTTTGTGGGCCGGAGCCGTTGATACCCGGTTCAAGATGGTCATTTCCAATGATTCCGGCTGC
>JAFVRT010000105.1 GCA_017504125.1 Lentisphaeria bacterium | reverse complement strand
TTCTTCACCCCATCCACCAGCATGCGGCATGCCTCAGTCATATTTTTCATCATAAAAAGCCGGTGTTCATGAGCAGATGTATAATGTCCGCGCTTCCCGGCGTCTTCCCTTGTATCAGGTTTGACTTCGTTCCAGGATCTGAAATCAGTTTTCCAATTGGCGTTCAATCTTGTAAGATCACCGGCATATTTTTCTTTCAGCTCCTTGCGGAACGCTGCCATGCAGTAAGGCGAAAAACAGAAATCATGAGCCAGATCAAAGAAGTGTCCCAGTGATATTTCATCGCTGATGAAACAATATTCCGACATAAGTTTATTGAGTCTGCTGCTTATGGCGGCAGCTCTTTCTTTCAGCCTTTTTTTGTACGGTTGGGAACGCAGGCACACCTGACGAACCGTGTAAGGATATCTCTTGGGACGGACAGATTTTATATGTTCAAAACCCAAAGGTGCATATTCCATGCCGCAGGCAAGAGATTCTCCTGCTTCCTGAAGCATTTTTGCCTCAGACTTCTGCAGAGCCACCGGAGAAAGAAAGATGCGGAACCCCATATCTCTCAATTCCCTGTTGAATTCCCGGTCGCGCCAGCTGGTGATATGAGGTCCCCAGATCAAGGGCCGGATATTCTCTCTGCTTTTGACATCAGGCTGAATCAGAATATTCTTTCGGCAAAGCGATACGATTTTCCCGTCATTCTGTAATCCGGCTTCGATGGCATACAGTTTTTCGGCAGAAACGACTTCCCGTTTCAAATTGAATCGGATCACTCCATGGGCTGCCGGATAAAACGCCGAAGCTGAAATCCTTCCGGTCACGACTTCACGCAATTTTACGGACAAATCCCCTTTGCCCTGGAGAACAACGGAACCGGAAATATTTTCCTTGTTTGTAAAAATTTTTTTGACATCTAATGCAGAGATCGCATTGGGTGATGTATGAGTGAATACCGTATCAAACCAATCTAAAGTTCCGATACCGGAGTCAAGCGAGAAAAATAACAGATATTCTCCGTTCAAGACAGCGAATTCATTTTTGTTGCCGATAGAAACTTTGAGTTTATTTATTCCTTTTTTCAAAGCTCCCCGCCAAACGGTCTTTTCGCTCCGTCTGCCGGCAGGATCATCTGCAGTCAGATGCAGAACGGCTCCGCTGATATCTCTGTCAGCTTTTATTTCCACAACTGCACTGCAGCTGCTGACTGAGATATCCTTTATCACAGCAGGAGATTTCACATTGGCTGCACAGCGGAACAATCTGCCGTAAAAGGAAAAATAATACTCCCAGTAAGGGAATGACTCCCTGAATGTATCTGCCTGAGGAATGACCACCCGGCTCTCCCTGAGCCAAGTTTCATTTTTAAGGGGCCCCATATTGAATCTGACATGAAAGACTTTGCCTTTGCCGCGTTTGTAAACGATCGTCTTGCCGAATCCGGGCAATCTGTCTTTAAGCATCCCCCGGAAAAATTCAGGCGGAAGTTCTCTGCCCTCTTTGCCGGCGATGAGCGAAGGGAAATAATTATTTTGAGAAACAAAAATCAAAGAAGCTCCGTCTTCCACCAATTTGATGATCCGTTCTTTCTGGGAACGGGGAATGATATTTTCCCGATGCCCGGTCAAAAGAATGATTTCCGGTTTCTTTTCCAGAGCGGCCTGCAAAACCATTTCCGGCTGCGGCATTTTCCAACCGAAATAATTGGTTGGTCTGAAAGATGTTGCATTGGAACTGTCAACCAGTGCCATATCGGTCTTGAGCCGCCGATTCAACTCACCCATTTCCGGATTGCCGTGAGCGATAGCAACAGCAGTCAGCTTGATTTTCCGCAAAGGCTTCCGTTCCCGGATGATCGCAGGAAGTGTAAACTCATCATACATTTTTCCGCCGGAAATACGGGGTGCAAAGGCTTCAGACTTTTTCTCTCCGGAAGGAGCACGGTACTTACTGTAAGAGATCTTCCCCGGTTCCACGATCCTTGTTCTGATGGAAAAACGGTATTTGTATGCCGCCAGCGGATCATCCATCACCGCCAGCAGAACAGCTTCTTTTTTTCCTTTGGACAAAGGCGGCAGCTGAAATGCGGTGGTAAAAAACCCGACATTGGCCGAACCGGTCTTGAGGCGGCTGCAATGGGTATAGAGAAAATCCATGACAGAAAATGGAAACTCCATGATGATACCGGTTTTCTTTCCGCCAAGCAGCACATAATCCCGTATGGGATCGTGTACAAAAATATCTGCACCCGCGCTTTTGCCCGGTTCATAGGTAAAAAGATTTTCCACTCTTTTGGGGCCGGGGATCCAGCCGCGGTTTCCCTGATTGAAGTTGCCTTCAGGGAATGAAAGAGTATACCTCGTTTCTCCGGGAATACGAATACCGTTATTGATAAATAAAGCTCCGATAAAATCTTTTTCGCCGGGATTGGTCACTTCGTAATCCACAGTAAAAAAGTCATCACCGTCCTTCAATGAATATACCTTGGTAACATGCAAAGGTAATCCATCCGGACTGGAAACCGCAACCGATGCCACCTTGCCGCTGCTGCTGGAAAGCACCTTATATTTACGGTAATGGAAACAATTCGTAACTTTATAGTAGTTCCCCTTGTCAAACAGGGACTCGGCAAAAAGACTGCAGATTCCGGAATCTTTTCCTTCGACGATGGAACTTTGATTTTTCAAATCGTACAGCCCGGTTACTTTACCGCTTTTGTCAGGAGAGATCCTGACTTTGATCCTGTCATTGACAAGGAAAAAATCATTCTTTATTTTTTTTACTTCAGCAGCAGAAATCAGCAGCGGCATCAATGCCGTCAATATCAAATTCTTTTTCAACATAATGCACCTCTTTATCGAACATCACATCTTTTCACGGCACAATAAAAACTCTGTTTTTACCATAATCAAAACCGTCAAATCCAAAATAGAATCTATTTCCCAAAGAAGAAACGGCGTTGGCTGTCGGCTTTACAGCTATAGCTTTCTGATAAGTGACCGCACTCACATGTCCATCTACAAATACAGAATTGAAATATCCGTTGGTTGGAGAGAGATCAAATGACTCGTTTCCGTCTGTTCTTACAGCTCTGGAATCCCTGCGTCCATGGCGAAAACCGTAATGATCAAGTTTTATAGTTCTCCAATGGACCTTGACAAATGTATCAGCAGCAAAAGACGCCCGTACCGGATTTCTGACCCACTGCAGTTTACGGATCGAACCATAACGTTCTTTGCCTAAATTGTTGCTTCCGTCATTCCATGTTCCGCTCAAATGTCCATTGATACCGAAGTGAGTATACCCGAAAAATTCCGGTTCGGAAGGACAATAAAATGAACTTTTTTTCCAACTGCTCAAATCAGCTTTGTAGCCATTTGAGTCTTTATCGTAAACAGCTCCGCAATTGACAGCATTTTTGCCTCCGAATCCGGAAAGATTACGGAACCATGTCGGCCCGTCGGAATATCCCTGCCCCGGAACGATCCATTCGTTGAACAAAGATGCATATTGCTGCATTGCAAACCCTACTGTTTTCAGATTATTGCTGCAGGTTATACTTCTGGCCCGTTCTCTTGACTGCTGCAAAGCCGGCAGAAGCATAGCGGCGAGAATGGCGATAATGGCAATCACTACCAATAGCTCGATCAGCGTGAACGCTGATCGAATGAAGCACGGCTCCGCCGTGTGAAGCGCAGCGTTGCTGCATGAAGCGTTTGCCTGCGGCAAACATGAAGCACTTGCTTTGCAAGTATGAAGCGGCGTATTTTTGTGA
>JAFVRT010000104.1 GCA_017504125.1 Lentisphaeria bacterium | reverse complement strand
TAAGTGCTTTGGGCTATGAAACCGGAAATTTGATATTTACCGTGCAAAAATGGCAGATGCCGAAGTAATTTTTTGAAAAAATCTTGCCGGATGACTTGTTTTTGGGCTGATGCGGGATTAAATTATCCCCGTAACACCTTGAAAGATCATCCGGGAGATAATTAACATGGCAGAACCTGTATTCGATAACGCTGTGAAATGGATCTGGGATGCCGGAAAATGCGGCAGAAAAGATTCTTATAAAGCCTTCAGAAAAACATTTGACCTCGAAGAAGTTCCAGGCGTAGCGGCAATTCAAATCTCTGCTGATTCAACTTTTGCGCTTTATGTAAATGGGAAACGGGTTCCGGGAAATCAGTTTTCCGATTATCCCATGGAGCGCAGTTATTCTACTTTTGATGTGGCGGATCTGCTGCAGAAAGGGGAAAATGTTATTGCAGTATCGGTTCACTATATCGGAGAAAAATTTCATGTGTACATGCCGGGTATCGCTTCGCTGCGGCTGGTGCTTTTTTCCGGACGCGAAATAATTTGCGCAAGTGATAACTCCTGGAAATGTGCCGATGAACCGGGATTTGTTTCCGGCAGCGGACGGAAGATGACCGGACAGGCCGGATTTATATTTGAATATGATGCCAGACTGGAACTGCCATGGAAAAATACCGGATTTGATGATACAGAGTGGAAAAATGCCGGTGTTTATGATGATGATGCCGCTCCGGTGTGTTTGAGCCGTCGTCCGGTGCCTCAACTGCAGGAGTTGCAGGAACCTTCTTCGTCACTTGCTTTGAGCGGTTGGCTCATTCGCCGTGAGGATTCCGGAAAAATGCCGGGAGAAATGTGTTTTGAAGATTTTATCCGTCCCGGTCTTGCTCCGGAGGTAATGGATCTGCAGGAATTAATGAAAGATCCGCTGCTTTCCAGGAAAGCCGTGGAATTTAAGAACGGTTCCGGGAATTTTATAAAACTTGTACCTATGCCTGAGGACGGTTCCAACGGTGTGATACTGCAATTCGATCTGCAGCAGGAGGAATGCGGATATCTGCATTTATGTGTGAAGTCAACTGCCGGAACCGTGATAGATATCGCCCATGGAGAACACCTGCTCCGGGGCAGGGTACTGAGTCATTGCGGAACTTATAATTTTGCGGACCGCTACATCTGTAAAGAAGGGGTAAATGATTTTATTTACCTTCACCGGCGTATAGGATGCCGCTATCTGGAACTGCACATTACCGGTATCACCGGAGAATTTTCCGTAAAATCGATTTCACTTATACCTTTGCGTCTGCCTCTGCCGCGGGAAGCCGGGTTCGTGTGTGAGGACGGAGAACTCCTCCGTCTTAATGAAATTTCCCGGCATACCATGAAACTTTGTATGCATGAGCATTATGAAGATTGTCCGTGGCGGGAACAGGCTTTGTGGAACTTTGATGCCAGGATCCAAATGCTTCTGGGGTATTATGTATGGGGGAATTATGATTTTGCTGCCGCATCTCTGGAATTGATGAGAAAGTCCTGCAAAAATGGTTTTCTGGCTCTGACCGAACGGGGGGATGCTGCATTGAGAACGATCCCCATGTTCAGTTTTGCCTATATCGCGGCATTACACGACAGACTGCTTTTCGGAGATTTCTGGGACGGACTGAAAATACATCTGCCGACGGTTGATGAAATAATCGACAATGCACTTCAATATAAAAAAGACAATCTCTATTATCTGCCGGCAGATCCCCGTTTGTGGCATTTTTACGAATGGGCCGGAGAGATCTCACACATGGGGGAGTTTCCGCAATCTCTCTGGAATATCTATCTGTTCGAAGCGTTGAAGTCTGCCGCTTATCTTCATGATGCCATGGGGAATGGAGAAAGAGCAAAGGAGCTTGCCGGTATCGCCGGATCGCTCGCCTCTGCCGTGGAAGAAAGATTCCGGGAACCGGAATTGTATGGAGTTCTGGAACCGGGCAGAAATAAATTCAGCTATGCACTTACGCAATGTCTTATGATCTGTCATGGACTGGTGCCGGAAGACAGATTGCCGCGGCTGTGGAATTCGCTGAACTCCGGCAAATTGATCGGCGTTACTCCGCAGAATCAGCTTTTTGAAATGGAAGCCATGATGAATTGC
>JAFVRT010000010.1 GCA_017504125.1 Lentisphaeria bacterium | reverse complement strand
GCTGGGCCGGACGCCAGTAGTACAGATACGTTCCATCACGCAATGGGTAATGACCGCTTCCGATGCCCAGAGAACGTACACGGCCGTCCAGGAATTGCGCCTGAGATCTTACTCCCATGTGCCGGGCGCTGTGCGTATAGCCTCTGGTCTTATCAAGCTGATATATCCTTACATAACTTCCGTTTACAGCGACGACATTATCATCCGAAGCCGCTTGTTTGGAGGTTTTTCCGTCGATAAAAAGAACCGGATTGTAAGTCTTGCCGTCGTAGGTAAGTTTTTTCAGGACCATTGTAAGTTTGACTGCTGCCTGAGGGTGGTTGGTGAAACGGAATCCGAAAGTGGCATAGTTCATGGCGTACGCTTGCAGGTTCGGATATTCAGCTTCAGCAGGACATCTTAAAACTTTGCTGGAAATATAGTTGAGTCTGGAGCTATACATGGTCAAAAATGTGGCATTCCCGATGCCTGTGAAAAATCCCTGGGCAGGGAAGATCCAGTCATTGTAATCGCCGGTATACATATTCATTGCTGTATAGATCTGATTGAGATTGTTGGCACAGTTATTGTTTTTTGCCCGTTCACGCGCCTGATTCAAAGCCGGCAGCAGCATGGCGGCAAGTATGGCGATGATCGCTATGACGACCAGAAGTTCGATAAGTGTGAACGATGACCGGGTCAGGCGTGAAGTCTGCTCCGGCCGGTGTGAGGAGTTGCAGTTCCTGTGATCCGGTGTAAAGCCGGCCGGCTTTATCTGCCTTGCGGCAGATAAAGCATTCTTTGTCGCATTAAAAAGATACTTCATAAAATTTTCCTTTCTTTGAGATTTGTCTGTATTACTTTTGTTATACATATTGTATCATGAAATATAATAGCACATATTTTTAAAATTTCAAGAAAAATTTTACTTTTTTTACAGACTCTTGACTTTTGAGAGCAGAGGATATATATTTTATAAAATGTTTCTGCTGTAAAATTATAGAAGTGACTGTTTTGCGATGAATCTGAAATACTTTATGCCGATTCTGGCGGCCGTTTGTCTGTTGTCAGGATGCCGTACTCCACTGAGTGAAGAACCACGCAATGCTCCGTGGACTTTGTCGGAACTGGAAAACCGCGCCGCAGGCAGCGACCCCATAGAACCATTCAACCGGGCTATGTTTTCGGTGCAGCATGTGATCCTGGAGTATCCTGTGGATTGGATCGGCAGAGTCTATACTTCCATACTGCCCCGTCCTGTGATCCAGGCGGTGGACAACCTCTGCCTCAATCTGGAATTTCCGGCCCGTTTTATCAGTTCGCTGCTCCGGGCGGAATGGCGGGGATCGTGGCATGAACTGCTGCGTTTTCTTGCCAATTCCACTCTGGGGATCGCCGGACTTTTTGATGTGGGGTATTACTGGTTCGATCTTCACTCCACGGATTCCGACTTCGGACAGACATTCCATGCCTGGGGTATCGATCCGGGATGCACCCTTATTCTGCCTTTTCTGCCGCGGGTGAATGTCCGGGATGCCGGAGGGTTTATTTTTGACTGCGCTTTCGATGCCAAAACCTATATACCTTATTCCAGCGTGGTCATGCTCAATCAGGTCATAATGGCCCAGAACCGCTATCACGGAGCAGTTGCAGGGGCTGGAGATCCATACAAAACTTACCGCGAAGCCATGGTGCTGCGGCGGGAACTGCAGCACCGGTTGTGGTTTTACCGTTTGGGGGACCGGAAAAAGGAACTTTTCATGCCTCCGGCTGATTTCAAGCTGCCTCCGCCTGTAAAAGTTCCGGACGGAGTTAAAGGCGAATGGGTGGATTTGAGGAACTTCGGGCAGGAAAATGGCGTGAATTCCACTCTGCGTACCGTGAAGTGGCAGCCGCAGCAGCGTTCCGACTGGTGGTATATGCCTCTGTCGCTTTTCAACAGCGATTTTGCCGGAAAAATGAAAAAACTGTATGTGGAACTGCCCAACGGCGGTGAAGTCGTCTGCGGATTCTGGGAGCCTGCAAAGAAAAAAGATACCGATGATGAAGGCTTTGAAATACCCTCCAGACTGGCGGTCATCATGCCGGGGATCGGAGGCAGTCATGACGGAACTTCCACTATGGCTCTGGCAGAACTGCTCACAAAAAATCAATTTGCCGTACTTACTGTGGACTGTGCATTTTCAGGTTCGTTCATGGAACAGACCCGATCCGGGAAATTCCCCGGCAATGTGGAGCATGATGCAAAAGTACTTTATGGTGTGCTGGATCAGATCATGAAGACCATTGAGAAAAAAGGATGGGTTTTTCAGCCTCAAATGCTGCTTGCAGGCTACAGCTTCGGCGGACTTTATGCCCTGAAGATCGCAGAAATGGAGTTTCCGGAAAATAAGTTGGGATTCGGCCGCTATCTGGCGATCAATCCGCCGGTGGAATTGAAATATGCTTCCGAACAAGCCGACAGCTGCAGCAGGGCCGGAGGCAAATGGAGCGAAAAAGAAACCTTTGAGCGTTTGACTGAAGCTGCCGGACGGGCATGGATCGCCGCGCAGATGAATGGCGATCCCGGACATATCGCCGCCATGTCGCTGTTCCGGGTGGATAAGGAAACCGGCAGATTTCTTGCCGGACTCTATTTCAAACTTCCGCTGCGCCATATCCTTTTCAGTGCTGCGGCAAACGGCATGAAAACCCCTTTGAAAACCCCTTACAGCTGGTGGCGCAGAAACGCTCTCTATCTGGAAATCGACAAGGTGGGGTTTGAGGAGTATGCCGGAAAATTTGCGGCTCCGTGTTTCCCCGGTGAAACCCTTGCCGGATTATATGCCAAAGGTGATATGAGAAATTTCCGCAGATTGAAAGATATTCCCGGAATAAAGGTGTTCCACACCTGGGATGATCCGCTGCTGAATGACGGACACCGCCGCTGGCTTGACCGCACTTTCGGTAAAAATCTGGTCTGGTTTTCCAGAGGAGGACATCTGGGAAATATGTATCTGCCTGAAGTAATGGCAAAAATTATGGAAGGCGCATGCAAATAGTTCTTGTAAAATCAAAAAGTTGTGCTATATTATGGTTTACGCAAATTGAAAACTTTGAAAGGACTGTTGAATTATGTCTAAGAAAAATATGCTTGTTGATAGTGTGAAGGTCGAATTTACCGATCCGCAGCCCTGCTGCCGTGAAGCGGCATTCACCATTCCCGCCGATGCTGTGAAAGCTGAAAAGGCCAAAGTTACCGCTTATATCAGCGGGGTCGTCCGTTTGCCCGGATTCCGTGCCGGTAAGGCTCCCGCCAATCTGGTGAGTGTCAAATTTGCCGGTGAGATCAAAGAGGAACTCCGCAACCGCATCATGAGTGCCGCCTTCGCCAAGATCGAAGAAAACAAGGAAATGGAACTCCTGACCGTCGGATTCAAGACCCAGCCCGATATGGAAAAAGATGGCGATCTGGAATTCGTTCTCAATATGAATATCGCTCACGAAATCGATCTGGGTGACTATAATGCCATCTCTGTCGAACTGCCCCAGGATGCTGTTACCGAAGAAATGATCGATGAAAGACTGAAACTTTATCACACCATGTACGGTTCCTTCGCTGATGTGGAAGAACCCGCCAAGGCCGATGATATGCTCAAAGTCAACTACTCCGGCGACTTTGAACTGCCCGAAGATGCTTCCGCCAGTCTGAAACGCCGCATCGCTGCTGACGATACCTTCCTGATGCTCAGCGAACCCGAAAGCATCCCCGGTGCCATTGCCGCTCTTACCGGTGCCGAAAAGGATAAGGAATACTCCTTTACCGCCAACTTTGATGAAAACTGCGGCGAAGATGCCCTCAAAGGCAAGAGCGTCAACTACAAAGTCAAAGTTCTGGCCGTTCAGCGCCGCAAAGAACTGACCGATGCCGAACTGCTCGAAAAGATCAAGATGGATTCCATCGAAGAACTCCGCAAAGTCATCCGTCAGGGACTGGAGCGCGACAGCGAAGCCAAGCGTCGTCAGGATGCTGCTGAAGCTGTGTTCAAGAAACTTGATGAAGCTGCCGGTGATTTCCCCATGCCTCCGGCTCTGCTGGAAAATGAGAACTCCAAGGAACTTCAGAACATTGCCCGTACTGTTGTGCACAGCGAAGATGATGCTGAAAAGTTCAAAAAAGAGATCGATGAGCACAAAAAGACCGCTGAAGCGAATGCCAAAGTCGCTCTGCGCCGCCGCCTGATCCTTGCCAAGCTGGCCAAACTGGAAAATCTTACTGTTTCCGATGCCGAGCTGGATGACCGTATCACCGGGATGAGCTACTACTACGGCATGAAGCCCGCAGAAATGCGTAATGCTCTGCAGCGTAACGGTGCCATTGAAGAACTCCGCATGGAAATGGCCGCCGAAAAGGCTCTTGAACAGCTGGTCGCCAAAGTTATCAAGTAATTTGACGATACTGTTTTGAAAACCCGGTCAAGGCCGGGAAAAATGATATTCCCGGATGGGCGTTTTTGATAAAGCCCGTCCGGGAAATTGATTTTTTTTGAAGATTTTTTATTTTCCCTGTAGAAAAATTTCCGGTATGGGCGTATAGTATTTACAGAAGCAATACGGGATCTATAAAATGAGGAGAGATTTTTATGAGCAAAAATACAAATTCTTATCTGGTTCCCACCGTGATCGAACAGACCGGTCAGGGGGAACGGGCTTTTGATATCTACAGCAGACTGCTCAAAGAGCGGATTATCATGCTTTGTTCTCCCATTGATGATGCTGTAGCCGGATTGGTGGTTTCGCAGCTGCTGTTTCTGGAAGCTGAGGATCCTGCCAAAGATATTTCCCTCTATATCTGCAGCCCCGGAGGTTCAGTAACCGCCGGATTGGCTATCTACGATACGATGCAGATGATCTCCTGCGATGTCCAGACCTATTGTGTCGGTCAATGTGCCTCTATGGGAGCCGTGCTGCTGGCCGCCGGAGCTCCGGGGAAACGCTATTCTCTGCCCAACAGCCGCATCATGATCCATCAGCCCTGGGGCGGAGCCGAAGGTACTGCCGCTGATATCAATATCCAGGCTAAAGAGATCATACGGCTCAAAGGGATCCTCAATGGCATTCTTGCAAGTCACTCCGGACAGAGTATCAAAAAAATCGAGAAAGATACTGAACGGGATTTCTTCATGAGCCCCGACGAGGCAGTTGAGTACCGTCTTATCGACAAAGTCGTTTCCAGAAAATCAGGGAAATAATTCACATGGCGAAAAATAAACAGACTATTTGCGGCTTCTGCGGCCGTGAATTCAATAATATCCCGGAGGATTTTCTCCCCAGCGGATTTGAAGGTATGGGTATCTGCGGCAACTGCCTGCGGGCTGGAAATGCCGCTTTGCAGAATTTGAAGGGCAATGGCAAAAAATCTCAGATCGCTGAGGCTGTAAGCGCGTTGAAAATCCCTTCCCCGGCCGAGATCAAGGCTGAACTCGACCGTTACTGCATCGGTCAGGACGAGGCCAAAAAGACTCTCGCCGTTGCGGTGCGGAACCATTACAAAAGACTGCAGACCAAATTTATGGATCCTGATGCGGCGGCTTCACTCAACGAGGTGGAAATCGACAAGAGCAATGTACTGCTCATCGGTCCTACCGGAAGCGGAAAAACTTTGCTGGCAAGCACCCTGGCAAAAATGCTTGATGTTCCATTTGCCATTGCAGATGCCACGACTTTGACCGAAGCCGGTTATGTGGGCGAGGATGTGGAAAATATCCTGCTCCGTCTTTATCAGGCTGCTGATGGGGATATCGAACGCACTCAGATCGGTATTATTTATGTGGACGAGATCGACAAGATCGCCCGCAAAGGGGAAAATATGTCCATCACCCGTGATGTTTCAGGTGAAGGTGTGCAGCAGGCTCTGCTGAAGATATTGGAAGGCACCGTGGCCAATGTGCCGCCTCAGGGCGGAAGAAAACATCCCAATCAGGAGTGTTTGCATATCGATACCACCAATATCCTTTTCATCTGCGGCGGCGCATTCTGCGGTCTTTCCGATATCGTCAAACGCCGCTGCGGCAGACGGCTTATCGGATTCGACGATGAAAAAAGCACCGGCGAAGATGTGATGAGCCCTGAGGAGTTCAAGGAAAACCCCTTTGCTTTCTGTGAACCGGGGGATCTGGTGCGTTTCGGACTGATACCGGAAATCGTTGGAAGACTTCCGGTCCTGACCAGTTTGGCTCCGTTGACCGGAGAAGATCTGGTAAAAGTGCTTTCAGAACCGAAAAATGCTCTGATCAAACAATATCAGCGGCTTATGGCTATGGATGATGTGGAGTTGAAATTCACTCCTGATGCATTGGAACTTATCGCTGAAAAAGCTGTGAAACGGGGAACCGGTGCCAGAGGTTTGCGGGCTTTGCTCGAAGAACTTATGCTTGATGCGATGTTTGAGGCTCCCGGTAAAGCCGGAGGTGTGTGCCGTATCGATGCCGCAGCCGTACGCAAGGGCGCGGCAGTTATCAGAAAACGCTGACAACAGATGAATTCCACCGGGGAAACTTCAATAACGGTTGTCCCGGTTTAATCAGTAAACAGAGCTGGGCCGTCTCTCGTTTCTTTAATACAGGATCTTGACTATGACACCTTTTGATGATGTTGCAATGTCAATGGAAACTGATTCTTTTGTATCTTTAAAAAACGCAAAAGAAGTGGTTGAGGAAATGCAGGAACATGATGACGGCCCCCGTTTTGCCTGTTCCCTTGAGTCTTTGGAAAAAAAGCCTCAGGATCGCTATAAACTGATCCGCAGTATCGGTGTCGGCGGTATGAAATATGTACTGTTGGTGTATGACAGAGATACCGGCCGGGAGATCGCTATGGCTCTGATGCCGGACTTCAGGGAGCGTTCCCCTCAACTTTTGGAACAGTTTATACGCGAGGCCAGAATAACCGCCTATCTTGAACACCCCAATATTGTGGCTGTTCACGACATCGGTCTGGACAGTAACGATGCGCCTTTTTATACAATGTCTTACCTGCGGGGATTGCCGCTGACTACGGTGCTGAAAAGGATCCGGGATGGACGGGAGTTTGAAACCCATTACTACTCTCTTGACCGGAGATTGCGGATATTCCAGCGGATCTGCAACGCCGTCAATTATGCCCATTCCAAAAATATCTGCCACCTGGATATCAAACCTGATAATGTGAATGTCGGCGAATACGGTGAAGTGCGGCTTTTTGACTGGGGACTGGCTTGTGAAACTGATGATGAAGGTAATGCCATTTTTGCCAGAGAAGGCAAACTGCAGGGAACTCCGAGTTTTATGGCTCCGGAACAGATCTCGGTCAATCCTGATGCTCCGAAGGTAGGTAAACGCAGCGATATTTTTGCTCTCGGAGCTTTGCTTTACTCCATGCTCACCCTGTCGCTGCCTTTCAGCGGCAGGAACAGCGAGGAGGCTCTGCTGAAAACTTTGAGCGAGGAACCGCCGCGGATGCGGAAAGTCGCTCCGCCGGATATGGAGATCCCCATAGAACTTGAGGCTGTGTGCCGTAAAGCTATGGCCAAAAATCCTGCCGACCGCTACGGCAGCATAAGCGAACTCCGTCAGGCGGTGATGAATGTGCAGAAAAGATATTTTCTGGCTAATATAAATGCAGGCAGAAAAAGGTCGAAGATTTCGATCATCATCATGCTGCTGTTTATAATATTGATCGCAATACTGCTGTATTTGGGAATACTTTTTTAAGGATCTGCTGAAAATACGGGTTTGGGGCGGGAAAAGAAGCAAAGCATTCCCTTGCAGCAATGATTTAACACAGGAGTTTTTATTCATATGAATCGTAAAAGTTTGATCATACTTGTATCTGTCGTTTCATCACTGGCCCTCGGTGCGCTTGAAACCTTTTCCCGTAACGGCATTGCCGGGGGATTTGCCGATATTCGCGGAGTCTGGTCCGGAAACGGTGATCATGTTCAAATTTCGGAAAATGCTTCCGGGTTGAAATTTGTCTTTCATACCGGCGTAAAAAAGGGCGATTATCAGGTCGTGCGCGGCAAACACGATTCTCCGCTGCTGCTGGGAGGCGAATCCATTGAAGTGCAGCTGCTTCCCGATCCCGGCAGCGGAGTCTATTTCCATATCGGCTTCAATCCGGCTGGAGATATTTACAGTGCGCGCAAGCGTGACACTTCATGGGAGCCGGCCGGCCTCAAGATCAAACTTGACGACTGGAGCAAGGTTACAGTCGAACTCCCCTTTGCAGCTCTGGGAGTGAAACGGCCCGCAGCCGGAAGTGTCTGGAAAGTCAATTTCTGCCGGACCCGTGCGGTAAAGGGAGTCAGAGAACACTCCAGTTGGAGCGGAATAAGCAATTTTCACGATACCGCAAGATTCGGGACATTGAAGTTTGCTTCTCCCGATGTGCCGCAGCTGATTTTCGGCAGCCAGACTGCAACAGAATCTCAGGTACGGGTCGTCGGAAAGCCCAATTTATTGGTGGAAATGCAGGAAAACGGCCGGAAATGGCAGGGACGATGCACCCGTGAAGGCAATTGGTTCTTCACTGCTCCGGCAGACTGGGAACTGCTTCCCAAGGGCAATGGCGTCAGAAAATTTACGGTTACTGATAAGAAGGGACGGGTACTTCTGGAACGCTCTGCCAAGTCTGCTTTTGACAATAAAGAGATATTGGCACTTGACCGTTTCACTTATTCCCCGGCAGACCGGCTGATACGCTGGCGTTCCATATTGCCGGGAAAGAAAGATTTTATCATTTCCGGCCCCGCAGGGCAGAAGTGGAGTTCTGCTGCCGCTGCCGGAGAAGTGAAGATCCCGGAAATGCCCGGACGGTATGTTATGACTGTCAACAGCAGCTGCGGACGCATGTCGCGGGTTTTTGAAGTCAGGGAGCTGGCTCCGATCCTCAGGGATTGCTCCGGCAAGTGGGAACGCAAAGGGAATTTTCTCTATTGCGGCGGCAGGATGCGGTTCATGTTGGGCGGTTCTCAAACCCCTGTGGTGTCGATGCAGTATGGCAACGCTTTCAATCTCGCTAATATCAAAGCCGGAAAAGTCCCGAACGCTCTGACGATCGAGAGTATGGGCGGCAAAAGACTCCGCCGCGCTCCGGACGGGACGGGGTATCTTTTTGCCGGAGATGAAAACAGTGTACGCGAATTCTGCAGAAAATCTGCCGGAGTGCTTGCCGGAAAGCCTCTGCAGATCTCCCGTATTGCCTATGAAGCCCAGATGAAAAGCTGGTTTACGATCGGCAAAAAACCGGTTCTGCAAGATTCGGCAAAAGTTTATTTGAACATGTACAGGGAACTTAAAAAGCATGCTCCGGAACAACTTTTCTCAATACAGATCGACAATCAGAACCACGCCGCGCGTTTTGCTCCGGCATGTGATGTGTTCGAAATTGCCGTCAAAGGCAGCTATCAGGTCGATCCCATGCCTGGTATCGCCGGAGATATCAGAAAGATCCGGCAAACCGTTCCTGATAAAGTACTGCTCCATTGGCTCGGTGTTACCATCCCCAATAATTACTGCCGCAACGCCGAAGAACTCCGGGCTGAACTTTTTCTCGCCTTCATAAACGGCAGTGCCGGTGCGCTGCTTCACCTCGGACATGGATTTCTGCCCAAAGAACGCACCCGGTTATGGTCGGTCATATCCAATACCGGCGTGGAACTTGATGAGATGATGGAGGAGTTTCATAAACACGCTGCTGTTCAGGTGCAGGAGCCTGACGGATTTCAGGCGGCGGTGCGGGATTGCGGAAGATATTATCTGCTGGTGGCTGTAAATTGTCAAAATAAAGCCGCAAGAATGAAATTGCTGCTGCCGGATAAAAGAACATTCAGTGCATCTTTCACCGCTCTGGAACCGCGGGTATTCAGGCTGCGGAAATGAAAAAAGAAAATATCGCGGCCGCACTTGCCGCAGTTGCCGGGATCCCTGTGCTGCTTCTGATACAGCAATGGCTGATCGGCAGTATGGAGTCGCCGCCGTTGCGGCATAATCCCATTTTCAGAGCCAATGAAAAACTTATGGCCCATACCGAATCGGGATTGAAATACAGTCCGCGCAAAGCTCACCATACCGCCTCCGCCGCTGCCGGATATATGAGAGCCGGCGAATTGCAGAAAGCGGAAAATTGGCTGAAACTGGGCGCAAGCGTATACCGCTACCCCTCGATGATGCTTTTTTACGGTGATTATCTGGTTCAGTTCCGCCGTTATCGTGAGGCCGCGCGCTGGTACTCGCTGGCCGCAGATCACGGCCGCAAAGCCGGACAGCATGCTTTTGCAGCCGCTGCCGTTCAGAGAATAAAAAAATTGCGATCCATCAGAGGCGGAAAATGAAAATAAAATTCAAACGCACCAATTGCGGTGCAGCAGTATTGGCGGCCATACTGTGTATGGTGATACAGGTGCTGGTGACAATGTGCCGGGACGGAGGAAATCTCCACTTTGAATCGGTTTTTTTCATGATGAATTATCTGGACGGCCGTCCGCTGCTGAATCAGATAATGGATCCCGGATTGAACGACTGGGGATTTTATCAGGCGCGGGAGTTCAGTTATCTTTTTGATGCCATTGATGCCCATGTTGTCGCGTTTCTGCTCAGTAAACATATCGTCTGGTTCCATTCGCTGTGTTCCATACTGCTTTGCGGAGTGATGATCTTTATCCAGCATTATTTCAGCAGAAGATTTTTTCCGGCGGTCCCCGGTATGGCGGTGACGCTGATGTCGGTATTTTTTGTGCTCTCTGCCGGGGTGGCTGCTCCGGAGTATTTCAGATGTGCCAAATTTCTGACCGCTGCCGGTTTGTGGGGAGCGTGTTTTGCCTCCTTTGCCATGTTCCGTTTCGGCGGGTGGAAAAGTAAAACCGCTTTGATCGTTTCTCTGCTGGTGATGACCTTGAGTGACCGTCAGGGATTCTTTTTTACTGCGGCGATGTGCGGTACTGCCGGTGTGCTGCTGCTTTTTATGGATCATTACGGATTCTCTCAAATACTTTGCCGCCGGGGAAGGCAGGTGATCCTGACTGCCTTTGGGGTCACCGTTTTCGGAATAATAAACAATCTGCTGCTGACTCCGCTGATGATAAAATGCGTCAATGGATATATCCCGGATTTTTCCTATCAGAAAGGTGTGTCCCTGCAGCCCGGCAATCTGACCGACGGCTTCCTTTTTCTTACCGGAAATGCCGGTAACTGGTTCAGCAATTACACCGGAGATCTGAAGATAGCTGCCGTTTCAGGAGTATTGCTGTTTCTCGGCATGGCTCTGGAGTTGTGGCGGGAACATCGCAAAGGTATGCGCCGGTCGGTGTGTGTAACGGTATTGTGGGGATGTGCAGTAACTGCCATGATCCTTTGCGGAGCTCTTATGGCTTCGCGCCATCCGATGATAATGGCTCCGGGAGTGGTCTATGGTACTTATGCGGTGAATTTTATGGTGATTTCGCTTTTTCTTGCTGCTTTTACCGCTGCCGGGGCAGGGAAACGCTTTTGCATGATCCTGATATGTCTGCTTGCCGCCGGTATAATATTGCGTCTGGGAGGCGAATTTGCCGGAGAAAAATTCAATCCCGGAGATGATTTTTTTACCGGGTACAACTCCGGACAGTATGTGTTGAAAAGTGTTTTGCGTGATCCCGGTTTTGATGAGAAAAAATATTGTCTGCCCCGCAGAATGGAACTCTTTTTGGAGTTTTACCGCAAAAACATCTTGACAAAGAAGTGATTGAGTGTTATATTATAAAATCAACACGCTCCGCAGCGTTCTGATGAAGTCCGTCAGCAGGGCAAGCGGAAGTGCAAGTAAACAATAATGGAGAATTAAAAAATGGACAAGAAAGAAGTTATCGCCAAGTTCGCCCGTACCGCCGGCGACACCGGATCCCCCGAAGTGCAGATCGCTCTGCTCAGCACCCGTATCTCTGCTCTTACCGAGCACCTGAAGGCCAACAAAAAAGATCACAGCACCCGCCGCGGTCTGCTGGCCATGGTTGCCCGCCGCAAAAAACTTCTGGCTTACCTCGCCAGCGAGAACTACGCCAAGTATATCGAACTGACCGATGCTCTCAAGATCCGTCGCGCCAAGTAAGATCGCTCCGTGTTCCGGAAAAAAGCTCGCTGCAAAAAGCGGGCTTTTTTTGTTTCAGTCCAATATTGATGTCAAGGTGAAATCATGAAAGTTTACAAAGTCGGTCTTATCGGTTACGGATTCATCGGAAAAGTTCATACCTACGGTCATCAGAATATCCCTCTTTTTTACGATCAGGATGAATTCAAAAGCGAAATCACCATGGTTTGTACATCCCGCCCTGAAAGTGCTGCCAAAGCCGCCGCTGCGCTTGGAGCAAAAGGCGTTACCGATTTCCGCGAAATAACGGAAAATCCGGATATCGATATCGTGGATATATGTTCCCCCAACGATGCACATCTCGCCGCTCTCAAGTCGGCGATGAAAAACAATAAACATATTTATTGCGATAAACCTCTGGTGGCAAATACTGCTGAAGCCGCTGAGATAGAAGCGTTGCTCCCTGAGTACAAAGGGATTGCACAAATGACCCTGCAGAACCGCTTTTTCCCTGCCACTTTGTGGGCAAAACAGATGATAGAAGAAGGTTTGATCGGGGATATCCTGGAGTTCGAAGGAGCTTATCTGCACAGCGGCAGTTCCGACCCCAAGGCTCCTTTGAAGTGGAAACTGGAAGCCGGTACGGTGGCTGACCTCGGCAGTCATATCCTCGACCTTATGAATTCGCTTCTTGGGGATTTTGACTCGGTCTGTGCCGCCACCCATATCGCTTATCCCAGCCGTCCTTCAGCTTCTGATCCATCCGCTATGGTCGAAGTCAAAGCCGAAGACAATATGAACTGCATCGTGAAACTGCCCAACGGTGCATCCGGCATTATCCGGGCTTCCAAGATCACTACCGGAGCGGAGGATGAAATGGGATTTTCCATCCACGGTTCAAAAGGCAGTATCAAGTGGGTCCCCATGAATCTGGATAAACTCTTTTACTATGACCGTACTGCCAAAGGTTCTCCCATCGGAGGAGTCCGCGGCTGGACTGCCATCGATTGCGGACAGCGTTATGACAAGCCGGCAGGATTCCCCACTCCCAAGGCTGCCATCGGCTGGCTCCGGGGGCACATGCACTGTCTGTACAATTTCCTTTTCTGCGTCCACAACGGTGTGAAAGCTGATCCCGGTCTGGAGCAGGGGATCAAGATCCAGCGGTACATGGAAACTGTAAAAGAATCTGCCCGTACCGGCAGTTGGATCAAGTTCTGACAACAGGAATGATCTGAATGAGATCCTGGCAGAAAAGTCTTGCTCTGATCTGGTTTTCTCAGCTGCTTGCCATGGGCGGTTATGCCATGGCAATGCCTTTCATTCCGCTTTTTATCAAAAGCCGTCTGGGGATCGCTGACGAAGGACTTTGCGGTGCCGGAGTGGCACTTTTCAATTTTCTCGGAATGGGGATGCTTGCCATTGCCGCTCCGGTCTGGGGAACTCTTTCTGACCGTTTCGGCAGAAAGCTGATGCTGCTGAGAGCGGCATTTATTTCAGCATTTCTCTTTCCTCTGATGATGTTTGCCTCCTCGCTGTGGGTTCTGATTGCGATACGGGTGGCAGCAAGTTTCTTTTCCGGAACAGTCAATGCCGCCCAGACCCTTGTGGCGGCAGTAACTCCGGAAGAACGGCAGGGCTTTGCCCTCGGAGCGGTGAGTACCGCAGTATGGACCGGGCACATGACAGGATTTTTTCTCGGCGGCATGGTGGTGGATAAGTACGGATTTGATGCCGGATTCATCATTTGCGGTGTATGCTTTTTTCTTTCAGGCATACTGGTGCTGCCGGTGAAAGAAAATTTTGTGCCGGTCATCCATAAAGAAAAAACGGGGAAAAAACATTTCCGGGAACTTATGGCCGGATATTGTATGATCCTGCGGTGTCTGATCTGGCTGATAATGGCTGTCGGGTTCATGCGGAGCTTTGATGCGCCGTATCTGGCTTTGCTGGTGGAACAGGTGAGCCCTGCCGGAAAAGCTGCCGGGAATACCGGTTTTATCAGTGCTGCCGCTGCTTTGGGCGGAGTTATTTCCGGTATTTCCATCGGATATCTTGCTGACCGCATACCTGCCAGATGGCTGCTGCTGCCGCTGATGCTGAGCGCAGGTGCAATGACTGTGCTGCAGGGGTTCTGTACAAACTTTGTTTTGATAATGTTTTTAAGGTTTTTCTGTGCTATGGCTGTCGGAGGCATGGAACCGACGCTTCAGCGGCTTGTCAGTTCTTATGCGGGATCGGAAAAACGGGGACAGGTTTTCGGCGTCATGCAGGGATTCAGCGTGGGCGGAGTGATGTTGAGTGCTCTTGTCAGCGGAGGAGTGGTCTACCTTGCCGGAGTCCGGGGAGTTTTTATTGCTGCCGGGGTGCTTTTTATTCTGTTTGCGTTTCCGGCTTTCCGGCTTCTCAAACTTTCAGAGCAGACTCGTGAAGTTTGAACAGCGCGGCAATTGGAACGCTGCGCCTTTCGAAAAAAGATAAGTAGAAAAATACCTATACCTGCTTTTATGCTCTTGTAAAAGCAGTTTTGCTGTGCTATATTATATAAAAAGCAGTTGTAATTGGTGATTGCTTTAGTGCAGAAACTGAATGCTAAACATAATTTTAAGGAGTATTTGCATGAAGATCTACAATTTTGCGGCGGGTCCGGCTATGCTGCCGGAAGCGGTGATGAAGAAAGCTCAGGCTGAATTTTGCGCATTCCAGGACAGCGGCAGCGGTATCATGGAGCTTTCACACCGGGGCAAATACTTCAAACCCGTCATCGATGCTGCCGAAGCCAATGTGCGTAAACTGTTGAACCTTTCTGATGATTTTGCAGTTCTTTTCATT
>JAFVRT010000103.1 GCA_017504125.1 Lentisphaeria bacterium | reverse complement strand
TTTGTGGCACGCTCCCGCAAACAGCTTCTGCTTTTCCGGACGATCCTCATTACCGTTTCCACGGTAGTTATGACCCTGATCCTTTACACCCTGACTTTGGATAAGCTCCACTCCATAGCCATGCTCAAACTCATCGGAGCCGGAAACAGCGTGATCATCGGTATGATCATGCAGCAATCCCTTGCTATCGGAGTTCTGGCATTTGGGATAGCCCGTTTTTTCGGTCAATGGGTCTATCCTTATTTCCCCCGCCGGGTGGTGTTGGTAAGCGGCGATTTGTGGCTGCTTTTCGGAATCGTCATCGGCATATCGATTCTGGCGAGCATCGCCGGGATCATCAAGGCAATGCAAACCAATGCCGGGGAGGTATTATCGTGAAAAAACTTGCTCTTACCGCTGAAAATTTGTGTAAAACTTACGGAAAAGGCAATATTGTTGTTCATGCCCTGAACGATGTATCTTTGACCTTGCACGACGGTGAAATCGCCGCCTTGCTCGGCCCATCCGGTGCTGGAAAATCCACTCTTTTGACCAGTTTGGGATTGATCCAGGCTCCTGATTCCGGAAAAATCACCATTGGGAATGAAACAGTTTTTAACAATGGCTATAAGACCGATATCCGTTCCTTCCGGAGAAATCACATCGGATTTGTTTTCCAGAAAGCCAATCTGCTGCCCTTTTTAAGTGCCGTTGATAATGTGCGTCTGGCGATGGAAATAAACGATATTTCAGGCAAGGCGGCAAAGCGTCGGGCAGAAGAATTACTGGCGAAGTTTGATTTGAGTGAACGCAAAAACTTTATGCCCAAAGAACTTTCCGGCGGACAGCAGCAGCGGGTGGCGATAGCAAGAGCATTGGCAAATACTCCGGAACTGCTGCTTGCCGACGAACCGACCGCCGCACTGGACAGCGTAATGGGGCGCAAAGTTATGGAACTGTTGAAACAGATCGCCCACGAACACGATACCGGCGTACTGGTAGTAACACACGATCACCGTGCTATAGATGTTTTTGACCGCATTTGGATAATGGAAGACGGCAAGATCAAAGAGCAGTAAAAATTCTCCATCTCACATAAAAAATGCGCCTCAACAAGCCTGCTGCAGCTTTTGAGGCGCATTTTCAAAAGTTCTGTTAAATCGCAGCGGCCGATCCCGGCCGCCGGGTGCCGCTTAAAGACTTCTGAAAGCAGCACCTTTACAGAAAACAGAGCATTTCAAAACAACATTCAGTTTTCAGTATTCACTCTGCGGTCTTCTGCTGAATCATTTCCGGGATCGACTTTTCCCAAATATTCAGGCAGTTCAAGTCCGGCCATCTTTGCCACATCATGAAGCGGCGGCAAACTGCCAACCATGCCGGAAAGGAAATTGGCGGTAGAAGTCTTGCCGTTGACATTGGATCCGCCGTCCCACACCGTAACCTTGTCGATCTTGATATTCTTGATCGCTTCGGTCTGGAGCGATACAAGCTCCTGAAGTTTTTCGATAAGCAGCATCTGAGAAGCAGCTGCCGCATCTGAACCGCAGGATTCAATGATCTTGCGGTATCCATCACCTTTGGCACTCAGGATCTCCAGATTACCTCTGGCTTCAGCTGAAAGTTTTGCATAAATGGCATCCGCTTCACCCTGAGCTTCACGGCGCAGTCTTTCAGCCTCGGCTTCGGCAGCAATAGTGATCTGCTGACGGGCGATCTCGGCGGGAACGATAACTTCGGCACGCTGCCGTTCTGTTTCCATGCTGGCTCTGGATTTCTGAGCTTCGGCCTCGGCTTCAAATCGAGCTTTTTCCACCTGGGCCAAAGCGATTTTTTTGGCGGCTTCTGTCCTGCGGTAGGCTTCGGCTTCAGCTTCGCCGCGGGAGGCATTGGACTTGGCGATCTCGATTGCAGCAAGGTTTTCGCCCTGGGTTGCAGCGGCATCAGCCTGTTTTACAGCGATACGCTGATCGCGGTCGGCATCGGCTTCGCCGGCAGCGGCCTGAGAGTCTGCCTGTTTAACGGCCACACGGCGGTTTCGTTCAGCTTCGGCCTCTCCGGCAGCGGCTTCTGCATTGGCCTTGGAAACAGCGATCCTCTGTTCCCGTTCCGCTTCGGCCACACCGGCAGCGGCTTCTGCATTGGCCTTGGAAACGGCGATAGATTCACTTTTACTGGCCAAAGCGGAACCGATACTTCCTTTACGGGTTTCTTCGGCAACATCGATCTTGGCCTGATTGATAGCTCCGGCGGCGGCGCGCTGACCGATAGCTTCGATATATCCGGACCCGTCGGTGATATCGGTGATATTGACATTGAGCAGTACCAAACCGAGTTTCTTCAATTCTTCGGCCACATTGGCTTCTACTGAACGCAGAAAAGATTCACGGTCCGCATTGATCTCCTCGATCATCATGGAAGCGATGACCAGACGGAGCTGTCCGAAAATAATATCTTTGGCAAGATCAGCGATAGCATCAGGAGTCAATCCCAGCAAACGATCCGCAGCATTGCCCATAAGTGCGGGATCAGTACTTACTCCGACGGTAAAGACCGAAGGTACGCTGATACGGATGTTCTGTTTGCACAATGCATTGTCGAGATTGACATTGATCTGCATGGGGCGCAGAGAAATATATCCGTAGTCCTGAATGATCGGGATCACCAGCTTGGCTCCGCCGTGGATACAGAGTGAAGCCTGATGCCCCCGGATCTTTCCGAAGATCACAAGAATACGGTCAGAAGGACATTTTCTGTACCACGAAAGACACGCAATTATCAGCATCACAACGAATACTGCCATTGCAAGATAGAGAATGATCGTCATAGACAACTCCTTTTTTGTATTGTATTATCGTAAAAAAACACTCCGTCAATCCGACTTGCGGACCAGATAGAGATTATCACCGAGATACTCCTCAACAACTATTGCACATCCGGTTGCAATGGCCTCATCAGACACAGCTTTCACCTGCACGGTGCTGCCGGGAAGAGTAACTGTTGCCATCCCCCCCTGCCCTCTCGCAGCAGGAATGGAAAGATAAACACTTCCTGAACATCCGGTCAGAGATTCCGGAGCAATATTGCCTGAATGCTGAAGTTTCAGCACAAGAGTGATTACTGCAGCGGTTACAAACATCATCACAGCACCGCAGCCGACAGAAAGCAGCCAGCCTCCCCAGCCGTAAGTTTTGAAACAAAGACCGCCAAGGCCGTAGAATGTAACAAAAGCGATCATACCTTTCAGAGAAAGCACACTCACACTACCTATATCTCCGTCAACAGCATCACAGCAGCTGCAGCCATCGGCATCGTGTCCTATCCCGATCAAGGTCAGAATGAACATCAGAATAAAGAGCGCACCGCCGAAAACGGCACAAAACAGATAAGTATTGGTAAAAAGTGTCAGCAAAGAGTTCATAACCCGATATCTCCTTTTTCCGGCTTTGGGAGTTAATATATGCCTCAATGTTTTCGATTTCAAGCTCAATATATAAAAATCTTCAAAAAAACTGCTGTTTTTCAGATGACTGCGAAAAAAAAAAACTGTTTACGCTTGCAATCACATGTTTACTGCGTTATATTAATCGGATGCAGTAAACACAAATTGACTGAAGGAGCATACCGTGAAAGAAAAACTTTGCTGGCCGGGAAGCGCACAACTTGCACCGGTTCCGGCAGTTCTTGCCGGATGCGGTGACGGCACAAGGCGCAATCCCTACAATCTTATCACCATAGGATGGTGCGGCATGGCTTGCAGTGATCCGCCGCAGCTGACCATCGGAGTCAGACCGGAGCGTTTTTCTTTCGGATTGATCCGCCGCACAGGAGAATTCACAATAAACCTGGTGCCTGTGGAACTTGCGGAAACTCTCGATTATTGCGGGGTTGTTTCCGGCAAAGCCACAGATAAGTTCAAAGAGCGCGGCTTGACTCCGGTCCCCGGAGAAAAGGTCAAAGCTCCTCTTGTAGCAGAATGCCCGGTTG
>JAFVRT010000102.1 GCA_017504125.1 Lentisphaeria bacterium | reverse complement strand
TAATGACCTGTTGGAAGCCGGTTGTCATTTCGGACACCAGACCCGCCGCTGGAACCCCCGGATGAAAGATTATGTCTACACTGTCAAGGGCGGAATTTCCATCATCGACCTGACCAAGACCATGCGTCAGATCGCCGATGCCTGCAACTTCCTGCAGCGCGTTGTCGCTGACGGCGGAGATGTGCTTTTTGTCGGAACCAAACCCCAGCTCCGTGAAACTATCAAGGAACTGGCTGAGCGTACCGGTATGTTCTCCGTTTCCGAACGCTGGCTCGGCGGTACTCTGACCAACAATGTCACGATCCGCAAGAGCATCACCAAGATGAATGAGATCGATGCCCTCCTCAGCAGCGACGCTGTCAACGGCATGAAAAAGAAAGAAGTTTCCAGCCTCAGCCACCGTGCCGAAAAACTGCACCGCGACCTGGACGGTATCGCCGAAATGAAAAAACTCCCCAAGGTGATGATCGTCGTCGATGTCTGCAATGAAATGAACGCTGTCCGTGAAGCTGTCCGTCTTCACATTCCGATCGTTGCTATCGTCGATACCAACGGTGATCCTTCTCTCATCGACTACCCTGTGGCTGCCAACGACGATGCCGTGAAGTCTGTCGGTATCATCACCAATCTCTTTGCTGAAGCTATCCGCGTTGCCAAAGAGATCCACAACAAGCGTGTTTCCGAAGAACGCGAAGCTGCTGAAGTTGCCAAGCGCATCGCCGAAGAACAGGCCGCCGAAGCTCCTGCTGAAGCCAAAGAAGCCAAGCCCCGCCGCACCCGTAAGGCTGCTCCTGCTGCCGACGGCGAAGCCAAACCCCGCCGCACCCGCAAAGCTGCTGCCGCCGAAGGTGAAGCTCCCAAGGCCCCCAAAGCTCCCAAGGCTCCTAAAGCCGAAAGTGCTGAATAATTCACAGTAACATACTGAAAAAAGAAATAATCCGAGGTCAAATACTATGAATATTACTGCTAAAATGGTCGCCGATCTCCGCGAAAAGACCGGTGCCGGTATGATGGATTGCAAAAAGGCTCTTGTCGCCGCCAACGGTGATATGGAAGCTGCTGTCGAAAATCTCCGCAAGAGCGGTATTGCCAAGGCTGAAAAGAAGAGCGGCCGCTCCACCAATCAGGGTAAAGTCTGGACCGGTATCTGCGACGGCTGCAAAGCCGGTGCCATGGTGGAAGTTCTCTGCGAAACCGACTTCGCCGCCAAGACCGACCGCTTTGGTCAGCTGGTAACTGATGTCGCGACTGCGGCTCTCAAAGCCGGCGGTGACGGATGTGTTGCAGAAGCTGTCAATGAATCTGCCAAAGAGATCCTCACCAATGCTATTGCTACTATCGGTGAAAATATGCAGATCCGCCGCGCTGTCCGCTATCAGGGCGGCGATAACAGCACCTTTGCCGGTTATCATCACATGGATGGCCGCGTCAGCGTGCTGGTCGAATTCGAAGGCGAAGTCAGCGACGAGCTCAAGAAAGACATCTGCATGCACATCGCTGCATTCTCTCCCCGCTACATCAGCAGCGAAGATATTCCCGCTGAAGTTATTGCCAAGGAAAAAGAGATTGCCGCTGCTGCTGATCCCAAATTGGCCGGCAAGCCTGCCGAAATGCTGGAAAAGATCCTCGCCGGAAAGATCAATCGCTTCTACTCTGAAGTTTGTCTGATGAATCAGCCTTGGGTACGCGATGACAAGACCTCTCTGGCCAAAGTCCAGCCCGGTCTTAAGATCAAGCGTTTTACCCGCTGGATGGTTGGCGAAGAACTCTGATAAGTTCTGATCGTCTGAACCTGAAGGGCTGTTGCAAAACCTCAAACGGGGTAAGCAGCAGCCCTTTTTGTTTGGTTGTAATGGAAATTGCTGTAAAAATCATTTCTGCATCTCGCAGAAAATATATTGCCTGCCGGGTGGGGTACGGCGGTGTGCTTGAGGTGTTTCTGCCTGCAGGCAAAAGTGTTTCTGATGCAGAAAATTTTGTGCTGAAAAATCGGGATAAGATAGCCGGATTTATGGCGGCCAGTCCTGCGGGGCCCAGGTATGATTTTGCAGAAGGAGAGTTTTTTCCTTTATTTGGTAAAACTCTGCGCCTGAGATTTTCCAGGCGTCTGCGGTTGATAGATGAAGATGCGGGGGAAATGATCCTGCCGTGTGCTCCGGCTGCAGAACTGCAGAAAAATATTGCAGAGTTATACATAAAAAAGGCTCCGGAACTGTTGGCGGAAAAGTGCCGTTTATTGGGAGAACCGTTTGGTTTATTTCCGACTGCGGTTGAAGTTGCTGATACATCGAGCCGTTGGGGATGCTGTTACAGCTCAGGTAAAATATCTTTTTGTTGGAAAGTTTTGCTGCTTCCGGAAGATTTGGCCGATTATGTCGTTTGTCATGAATTAGCGCACTTGCGGCATCTGGATCATTCTGAGAAGTTTTGGAAATTGACTGCCGGACTTTGCCCCGATGCTTTGGAAAAAAGACAAAAATTAAGACGGCAGCCGGAATTATGGCCGCCGTCTGTCAATGCAAATTCAGATCAATTGGCATTCAGCATGTTGATATGACGGATCGTCCGGCGATCCAATTCCACTCTGATCCCCGGCTCTGATTCAAAAAAGATCTTATTATTATTGTCGCTGAATATTGCACCCCGTTCTTTCGTGCCGTCAATTCGGGTTATTTCACAGTTTGCCACCCAGATACTCTGATTTTTCAAGGTGGTGCATTTGCCTTTTTTGACGGTGAACCGGATCGTTTTTCTCATGGGTCTTCCTGTTGCGTGGAAAAGACGGATCTCATGGAGGCCGGGAGTGAGTTTGTCGACTTTGAAATCTTTGGTCGTGATCGCTCCAGGTTTTACGGCGGTTGAATAACCCAGGAATTTGCCGTCAAGTAATACTTGTACTCCGGCCGGACTCACATTGAACATTACACTTCCTGTGCTGCTGACAAGATTGTAATGCTTGGAATCGGTTATAGCCGGCAGAATTTCAATATCATCTTCGACCGGGTCGAATCCGGCAAGGCTGACAGCAAGTTTGTATTTTCCGGCGTTGAGTCCGTTTATGGTACATGGGGTCGTTCCGACTTTTCTGGAATCGATAAAAACTTCTGCCGATTGCGGCGTGGAGGAAATCTTGATGCTGCCTGGTTTTGCATGGAGTTTGATGTTGAGCTTTGAAGTCTGGTGGCGGAGTACTGTTACACTTCGTTCTTCCGGACTGCAGTTGTCTTTTTCGAGGCGGACGATATACTTGCCTTCGCTTCTTTCTGCACGGAAAGGAGTCATGCCGACTTCGGTATTATTTATGAAGACCCTGGCTCTGGAGGGGTGAGAAGTGATTTGCAATGCTCCCGTATTGGATGTCAACTGTTTGGATACAGCGACCGGCCGTTCGTTGGAAATCGTCCAGTTGACGACTGTGTCGGAATAGCCGCGCATCGACAGTGTCGCAGAATAGTCGCCCGCCGGATAGGGAGGCAGTACAAGAGGTGTGGTTCCGCAATTATGGCCATTTATTTTTACAGTCGCGCCGGAAGGTTCCGATTTTATCAGAACTGCTGCCTTGGCCGGTTCCAAATTGACTTTATATTGTGTCGTTTTTCCCTTTGAAACAGTTATGATCCGGAAATCATCTCTGAAGCCAGGTGCCGAAAAACGGAAAACATATTTTTTTGCCGGCAGTTCCAAAGTGAGTTTTGAGCCGGAAAACTCCATGCCGGAAACTGCTGCGACCATACCTTTCGGGCCGGTGAGTTCCAGTTTCGCGCTTTTAGGCTGCGCTTTGCCGCATGCACAGAATACAAAGACAGCTGAAATCGCTGCTGATAACAGAATAAGGTATCTTTTCATTTGCGTTTCTTCTTTCTTAATGCCTGATCGATAATGACCAATCGGCGTTTGGCTTTTGCGTACTCTTTTGATTCCGGTTCAGTAAGATCCATTATGTTGAGAAATATTTCCCTCATAGGTGCAAATTCACGCATTTGAGCAAGCCGTTTGTATTCGGTGTCGAGCATTTCAAGTTTTGCATCCCGTTCTTTTTGGGCTTTTTCCAGCTGCTTTCTTGCTCTGTCCCACATCTTGGGCTTAGGGGAGAATTGTTCGAGGGATTCAACTACAGCCCGATAACGGATAATGGCATCTCTGAGATTGCTGGTCTTGGCACGGTTGGAAAAAAGATCTTCCGCTTTAAGAAAATAATCTTCCGCTTGCGACAGCAGTTGTTCCGGAGTCATAGCGATGGTTTTCAGTCCGAAACTTTCAGCTACAGCGATGATCGCTTCTTCAACGGTATTGAATTCCTGAGAGGCGTATTCCCCGGCAACTTTTACTGTGATCAGCCGTGCCCCCTCCGCAATTGTGAGAGTCCGGTTTTGGAAATCATCACGCGGAGTTTCTGAGTTGTCCACGGTATAGATGCCGGATCCGCGGATTGCCGAGCGTAATTGATCGACGGTTTCTGAGGAAATCGGAGTTTCCTTGGAGTAATGGCGTTTGGAGTTGACATCGTCAATGGTGAAAACTGCGGTATAGACCTTGGTTTTTCTGGCGGACTGTCCTTTGGGGGCAGCAGCATCTTCCGTATTCGCGGAAGCTGTTTCAAATTTGCTTTTCAGAAAAAATTCAAAGCGGAAAATATTATCCCGCTGAAGCACTTCTTTTTCATATCTGACCGCCAGATCGCCGGTGTTTGAATTGTGCTTGCGGGTTTGTTTTTTGGGCGACATTATGGAAAATGCCGAACTCAATATCATGATCACGACACAGACAAGAACCGTGTAAAAAATCATATTGGAACGGCGTTTTTTTGAATCATTTTCCTTTTTGGAGCCATTATTTTCATCTGAAATTTTTTCTTTGCCTTTTTTGCTGAAAATGGATCCGGATATTTTGTGAAATTCCGCTGCTATTTTTTCTGCATTGAGAGTTTCTGAAGCATGTGCCGCTTCGGAAGAAGGTTCCGCCGAATCTGTCCGGGGTGCGGGAGTTTCGCCGGCAGCCGCAAATAACCTTATTTTTTCTGCTTCAGTACCGGGGAATTCTGATTTTGCTGAGCCGTTTTCGGGTGGATTGTCTGAAGCACCGGACGGTGATGAAATCACCTGGGGCGATACCGGTGGTGCGGAAACGATCGGATTGAAAATGACCCGTGCAGGTTCGTTTTTCAGTTCTTCGATACAGAAAGAGTTTTCGCCGATCGTGATTTCGTTGCCTGCCGTGATCAATTCGCGGCTGCTGATCTTTACACCGTTGACTTTTACGCCGTTAGTGCTGTTAAGGTCGTAAATGTACCATTCACCGGAGGGCTGCTGTTTTATTTCCGCATGGCAGCGGGAAACTCCGTCTGTGTCAAAAATGATCAGGTTTCCGGAATCCCGGCCGATCGTTACGGAAGATGAAGTCAATTCCAGCTCTCTGTCTTTGTTTTTTCCGTTTGTAAATCTTATTTTCATACTGATTTTTACCCGAATTTTCAGCACAGAACGCGAACAGCTGCACTTCTGTCCTCGTGCTGCATTGGCATATATATGTCATTCGTAATGAATTTAGCATTGTTTTACCGGTTTGTCAAGTTGTATTTTTAATTTTTCCATAATTCTTTCGATGTCATCGCCTGAAATTAAAGAAGTTGACTGATTACAGGACTTTTTTAGATGAAAAAATCTCTTTTGCCTTGAAAAAAATCTTAACAAGGTGTATTTTATAGAAATTTGGTTTGATTTTCAATGCAGGGAGGTGTTATGGCTAAAGTTGTGTTTATGGGAGCGGGAAGTACGGTTTTTGCCCGCAATGTTATCGGGGACTGCATGTGCCGCGAAGCATTGAAGGATTCTCACTTTGCTCTTTACGATATAGATGCCGATCGTCTTGCTGAATCCAAGTATATACTCGATGTCATCAATAAAAATGTCAACGGGGGGCGCGCTACCATAACTGCTCACCTCGGTGTGCGTAACCGTAAGGCTGCTCTCAAGGGTGCTGATTTTGTGGTCAACGCCATCCAGGTCGGCGGCTATGAACCCTCAACCGTCATTGACTTTGAGATCCCGAAAAAATTCGGGTTGAGACAAACCATCGCCGATACTCTCGGCATCGGCGGTATTTTCCGTGCATTGCGTACGATCCCTGTGATGCTGGATTTCGGATATGAAATGGAGCAGGTATGCCCCAATGCATGGCTGCTTAACTATACCAATCCGATGGCTATGCTTACCGGTGCGATGCTCAAGGCGACCGATGTGAAAACTGTCGGACTCTGCCACAGTGTGCAGGTGTGTGTCAGTTCCCTGTTCAAGAGCCTCGGCCTTGATACCGGAGAAGGATTTGATCGTATCCAGGCCAAGATCGCCGGTATCAACCACATGGCATGGCTGCTTGAACTTACCCGCGACGGCAAGGATCTTTATCCGGAGATCAAAAAAATTGCTGCCAGAAAGGTGAAGGAGTGGCGCAAAAACAAGAATGAATTTATTGATGGTGGGCGCAAGATCATGAAAGAGTGCGAAGGCGGAAATATGATCCGTCTGGAAATGATGCGCCTTTTCGGCTATTATGTTACCGAATCAAGTGAGCACAACGCAGAATATGCCCCATGGTGGATCAAGAGCCGGTATCCTGAAATAGCCGATGAATACCGGATCCCGCTGGATGAATACCCCCGCCGTTGTGTCAATCAGATCGCCGGCTGGAAGAAGATGTATCAGGAACTTCACGATGATCCCAAACTTTCACACACTCTTTCCAATGAATATGGATCACTCATCATGGAGTCCATCGTTGCTGACAAACCCGTCCAGATCGGTGGTAATGTCATAAATAACGGACTTATCACCAATCTGCCTTCCGATGCAGTAGTGGAAGTTCCGTGTCTGGTGAACAGGAACGGAGTGCAGGGAACCTTTGTCGGGGATCTTCCCACCCAGTGCGCCGCAATGAATATGACCAATATCAATGTTCAGCTGCTTACCATAGAAGCGGCATTGACTTTGAAAAAAGAGCGTATCTATCAGGCGGCACTGCTTGATCCCCATACCGCAGCAGAGCTGCCCGTGGACAAGATCATCAAGATGTGTGATGCCTTGATCGAAGCTCATGGTGATATGCTGCCTAAATACCGTTAAGTTGATTGAGGAGTTTTCTCCTGTTTAATAATCGGGGAGTTTTCCCCAAAAACAAAAGGAAAAGTAAAATGATCGAACTGAATCAGACTCCCGCAGCTGCCAGTGCCAAGCTGGTGGCGTGGGTCAAGGAGTGGGCCGCCATTTGCGAGCCCGATGCCATTTACTGGTGCGATGGCAGTCAGGATGAGTACAACCGGCTCTGCGAAGAACAGATCGCTTCCGGTCTGGCTGTCCGTTTGAACCCTGCAAAGCGTCCTAACAGCTTGCTGTTCCGCTCCGATCCCTCAGATGTGGCCCGTGTCGAAAAGCGTACCTTTATCGCTTCTGAAAAAGAAGAAGATGCCGGTCCTACCAATAACTGGATCGATCCCAAAGAACTGAAAAAGACCATGCTCGGCCTTTACAAGGGTTGTATGCACGGCCGTACTCTCTACGTGATTCCCTTCTCCATGGGCCCCGTCGGTTCCAAGATCGCCAAGATCGGTGTCGAACTTACCGACTCCGCTTATGTTGTGATCAACATGCATGTCATGACCCGCGTCGGCACCCGCGTTCTTGAGATCCTCGGTAACGATGACTTCGTGCCCTGTGTCCACTCCGTCGGTAAGCCGCTTGCCGCCGGCGAAAGCGACAACGGCATGTGGCCCTGCGCCCCCATGGATCAGAAATATATCGCCCACTTCCCCGAAACCCGTGAGATCTGGTCTTACGGTTCCGGTTACGGCGGCAACGCTCTGCTGGGTAAGAAGTGTCTTGCTCTGCGTATCGCTACTGTTCAGGCCCGCGACGAAGGCTGGCTGGCTGAACACATGCTCATCCTGAAGCTGACCAATCCTCAGGGCGAAGTCAAGTATGTTACCGGTGCATTCCCCTCCGCTTACGGAAAGACCAACCTGGCCATGCTTATTCCCACCCTCAAAGGCTGGAAAGTCGAAACCGTCGGTGACGATATCAGCTGGATGAAGTTCGATGATGAAGGT
>JAFVRT010000101.1 GCA_017504125.1 Lentisphaeria bacterium | reverse complement strand
GTGCAGATCGAACCGGGGCCGATACCGACTTTGATACCGTCAGCACCGGCATCAGCCAGTGCTTTGGCAGCTTCGCCGGTGGCAATGTTGCCGGCGACAACATCGACCTTGTCGCCGTAACTCTTTTTGATCATGGCGACGGTATCGATAACGCCTTTGGAGTGGCCATGGGCAGTATCGATAACGATAACATCGACTCCGGCATTGACGAGAGCTTCGATGCGTTTTTCATCGTAAGGTCCGACTGCTGCGGCAGCACGGAGCTGATGATGACTGTCGCGGTTGTAATCCGGTTCATCATGTTCGATAAGGGTGCGGACATCGAGGAAACTGTAAAGACCGGCAAGTTTACCGTCTTTATCCACGATGGGGAGTTTGCCCACTTTGTTTTCGAGCATGGTACGATAGGCATCGGCCATTGATACACCGATCACGGTGGTGATGGGATTTTTGGTCATGACATCGCTGATCTTCACATTGTAGTCTGTGAGGAACTTGATGTCGCGGCTGGTGATGATGCCGATAAGACGGTCATTGTCATCAACGATGGGGAAACCGGAAAAAGAGTACTTTTTGATTTGTTTCTCACGCATCATTTCGGCAACAGTCTGGTTGGCGCGGAAGGTGATGGGGGTGTTGATAACACCGTTGAGATAGGACTTTACTTTGCGGACTTCTTCTGCCTGCCGTTCAGGGCAGAGGTTCTTGTGGATAACACCGATGCCGCCGAGTTTTGCCATGGCGATGGCCATGGCACTTTCGGTAACAGTATCCATTGCCGCACTGACAAAGGGGATATTCAACTTGACATTTCTGGAAAAATGACAGGAAATATCGGTCGCGGTGGGCAGAAAATCTGCATACTGGGTCACCAGAGAAACATCGTCAAAGGTCAATCCTTCAAAGGGAAAGGCCGCCATAAATTTGTCAATGTAGCGCATAATATTAAAACCTTCCTTGATAATATTGCTATTGTTCAATATATAATATACCACAAAAGTTGTCAATATTCAAGTTCAGAGAAAAATTTTTATTTCAAATAAGCGGTACAAAAGGAGCATTTTTTCTCTGAACGCAGTTCAGTTAAAGCGGGAACGGGACGGAAGAAAGGGAAAAATATGTTGTATTTGAGATTTATTCGGTTGCAAAACAATGGGGACGGATTTATATTATCCATGAAACAGTTGATCGAAAAAATAATAAGGAATCGCTCTATGAACGACTGTAAAGACATTTTTATGGATCTTGGAGATGCTCCGCGTACTCCGGATGATACCGCTTTGACTCTTGCCTGGGAACGGGGAACAAATTTGTTTGCCGAAGAACTGTTCCGCCGTATGAATACCGACGAAAGCCGGGTGCGGGAATATACGCTTCCAGCTCTGCCGGATACCCGTGAGGAATGGGAACGGAAACGGCCTGAGATACTGCAGCTTTTCAAGGATTGTCTTTACGGAGAAATGCCGCCGCCGCCGGATCATCTGGAAATCAAACTGCTGGCAGAGAAAGATTCCGCTTTGGGCGGTATCGCTCTCCGCCGGGAATACCGGATCATCTGCCGCATGGACAATGGAAGATCCTTTGACTTTGACATGCTGCTTTATGTTCCCAAAAACGCCAAGGTGCCGCCGCCGGTATTTGAATTTTTGAATTTCAAAGGGAACCAATCGGGACCGGAAGATGATATCCGTCCCACCCGAGCTCCTGACTACGGCACTTTGCGTTGGCACGGAACTGCTGAAAGCACTCAGCCGAGGCAGACTCTTGAAGATTGTTTTACTGCCGCTGTCAAGCGCGGCTATGCCATGGCTACAGCGGCTTACAGCGAAATATTCCCGGACAATCTTGACGGCTTCAGAAAAAGTATATACCGGTTGTTTTACGATGACCTGCGGCCTGATTGTGAAGTTGATCTTGCTGAACTCAAAGCGGGAAGGAAACGCAATATCGGTGCCATAAGTGCATGGGCATGGGGACTTTCGCGCATGGTGGATGCTCTGGAACTTACCGGATTGGTGGATTGTACAAAAGTTGCTGTCGCAGGACACAGCCGTTTGGGCAAGACCGCTCTCTGGGCCGGAGCGAATGATGAACGCTTCAAACTGGTGATCCCGAACAACTCCGGAAATGGCGGTGCAGCTCTGGCCAGACGGAATTTCGGTGAAACACTTACAATGCTCTGGGTCGTGCGCAGCAACTGGTTCTGTGATAATATGGTGCGCTATGCCGGTAATGAAGATGAACTGCCGGTCGACCAGCATCAGCTTATGG
>JAFVRT010000100.1 GCA_017504125.1 Lentisphaeria bacterium | reverse complement strand
TTCGCAGCCGAAAAATTCAGCAGTACGACACGCTTCTTCAGCGACCGGGATATCTGCGGTACCTCCGGTACAAACTGCAACCAATCCGGCAAGCTGTTCTTTTTCGCCCCAATTTGATGTGAGGATACGGGAACATGGGTCGTACATCACATCCAATCCCTGTTCAAGAATGAAACTGCTTTGTTCCGGTGTGCATTTGGTTCCCAGCACAGGAACATTTTCTTCCCTGAAAGCCTTGAGGATCCCGGCAAGCTGTTCGCAATTTTTTCCGGGACAATAAACCGTTTCGCTGCATCCGGTGCGTTCACGCCGGGTCATATCA
Organism: Lentisphaeria bacterium; assembly: GCA_017504125.1. Classification (GTDB taxonomy): domain Bacteria; phylum Verrucomicrobiota; class Lentisphaeria; order Victivallales; family Victivallaceae; genus UBA1784. The sequence continues at coordinate 4,250 of JAFVRT010000100.1, read as the reverse complement.
AGTTTGGCGAACCCGACATCCTTGAATTTATCCATGGCCAAATTCCCCGATGAACTTTGAAATTTCAGAAAAAAGACACAAAAAATGGTGGAACCAGACGGACTTGAACCGCCGACCCGGAGATTATGAGTCACCTGCTCTAACCGACTGAGCTATGGTTCCACTTGTCGATATCATATAATATAACAGCAAATATTCAATAATTCAAGCGATATAAAAAATTTTTCTCAAAGTTTTATGATACCCGGCGACATAAAATGCAATTTTACTTTTTCAAATCAGCGACAAAAGCCTTTATTCTTTTCAATGCCTCGCATATACCTTCCATTGAGGTTGCGTAGCACGCTCTGACATACCCCTCACCGCATTTTCCGAAAGCAGTTCCGGGAACCACCGCCACATGTTTTTCGCGAAGCAGCAGGGTGGCGAACTCCATGGAACTCAATCCGGTCGGACGGATATCAGGGAAAGCATAAAATGCCCCGTGAGGCATAAGACACGGGAGTCCCGCTTCATTGAAATTTCTGACGATGACATTGCGTCTTATCATGTATTCCCGGCGCATGACTTCCATATCCGGCCCGCCGCTTTTCAATGCTTCTTCGGCGGCCCGCTGGGCAGTTATGGGAGCACAGAGCATAGTGTATTGATGGATCTTCATCATAGTATCTATGATATCAGCCGGACCGCAGGCATAACCGATACGGAATCCGGTCATGGCGAATGCCTTGGAAAATCCGTGAAGAAAGATCGTGCGTTCCTTCATTCCCGGAAGTGATGATATGGCGGGCATTATTTCTTCATCGTATGAAAGTTCCGCATAGATCATGTCAGCAAGCACGATAAGATCATGCTTCACAGCGATATCTGCGACAGCTTTCAGCTGTTCCATATTGAGAACGGCACCGGTGGGATTGCAGGGAAAATTCAGCAGGATCGCTTTGGTTTTCGGAGTAACAGCTTTTTCCAGATCCGCAGGATCAATGGCAAAAGCATTTTCCGCCTTCGTGCTTACCGGAACCGGTACTCCGAAAGCCATGGTTATTTCCGGAGCATAGGAAACATAACACGGTTCATGGTAGATTATTTCATCGCCGGGATTGGTAATGGCTCTTATGGCAAGGTCGAGAGCTTCGCTTACTCCGACAGTTACGATACATTCTGTTTCAGGTTCATATCTGACGGAATAATTCTCTGCCACATAACGGCAGATGGCCCTGCGCAGCGACAGCAAGCCCAAATTGGAAGTATAGCTTGTATCACCGCGTTCAAGAGAATATATGGCATTTTCCCGGATCGTCCATGGAGTGATGAAATCAGGTTCACCGACTCCAAGTGAAATGACTTCCTCCATCTGCCTCACAAGTTCAAAGAAATCTCTGATGCCGCTTTTGGGCAAAGATGCAACATGTGATGCCAGACGGAGCTTTTCAGTTTTATGGTGTGACTGAGAGTCGTTCTTTATATTCGTCATCTTGCATCATCTTTCCGAGTTCTTTGTATTTTTTCAGCAGAAAGTGGGTGGAGGTGGACACAACTCCGTCAATGATTGAAAGTTTTTCGGCTACGAATTCGGCCACATCTTTCAAATCTTCCCCTTTTACCTCCAGCACCAGGTCTGAACCTCCTGAAACGAGATATACAGATTCGACTTTGGAAAATTTGCTTATTTTTTTCGCGATCCTGTCGAATCCTCCGTCCCGTTCCGGTTTGAGTTTCACTTCGATGATAGCTTTTACGGCATTTTCCGGAAGCAATGTTTCGTCAAACATTGCGCGATATCCGACGATGACACCATCGGATTCAAGTTTTGCAACACATCTTGCGGCGGCTGCGGCACTGATGTTCAACCTTTCGGCAATATCAGCTGCCGTCAGGCGACCATCTTCAGCCAGCAGTCTTAAAATTTCCTTTTCCAGATCCATTTTTTACTCCTTGAATTTTAAGATCTACTGTATGGTGAAAAAATCTTCTATCTTTGTCAAAGTTTCTGCAGTTCCGTCCGGACGCAGGTATATCATATCTTCAAGCCTTATTCCGCCGTGATCGGGATAATAAAGTCCAGGCTCATCGGTAGCAACAACTCCGGGCTGCAGCGGCGTTGTGGTACGGGGATTCAACCGCGGCCACTCATGTATTTCCAAACCGACTCCGTGACCGAGGCCGTGAAAGAAGCCGAAATCTCCCTGATCGTTATGTCCGGTGTGAAATCCGTGTCTGGCAAGAATATTTTCTGCACATCTGTGTATTTCTGCCGGGATCGCTCCCGATTTTATGCAGCTTTTGGCGAACTCTCTGGCTTCAAGAACGGCATCGTAAGCCCGGCGCATGAAGTCCGACGGAGTTCCTTTGACTACAGTTCTGGTCAGATCTCCCCAGTAGCCGGTTGCCGCAGAACGGGGGAATATATCCAGCACGATCGGATAGTCAGCAGGCAGTACGCCAGATCCGGTATTGTGAGGCTGTGCCGCCTGGAGTCCTCCGGCACAAATAGTGTCCGTTGGCAGCATGCCGAGGCGCAGCATGGTGCAATCTACCTCTGTTCTCAATATTTCAGAAGTGAGCGGTTTTCCCTTCCAAATGATGCTGCGGTCGGCGGAGATATCGCTTTCCTGCAGCACCTCTATTGCTCTGCGGCATCCGGCTTCGGCAGCCCGCAGCGAAGTTATTATTTTTGCTACTTCATCAGGGTGCTTGAATTCCCGTTCCGGATAGAGTCTTTCTTCGGAAACGATAACTTTTATTCCGGCGAGTTTCAGCTTTTCGGCTATGCCGACCGGAAAGAATCCTGGAACAGTTACTTCATATACTCCCAATGTGCCGCACAGGTCTTTTACAGTTTCCACATGAGATGAAGTGCTTCTGAAAACCTCGACTCCGGGCAGAACTGTTGCAGCTGCCCGGTTGTATTCCAATGCGGAAACAGAACATATTTTTCTGTCGCCGAACTGCATGAAAATAAAATCATCAGGAGCGGAAAATCCGCTTGCATAACGCAAATCTGCCGTGCTTATGCCGTCACCGATAAGTAAAATTGCTTTTTTATTCATCAAAATGAGTTTCTTCAGTTGAAATTTGTTGATTTTAACAGTACATTAAAATAACGCAAAAAAAATTTTTTTCAAGAGAGAACATTTATGATTTACGCAATTATTACAATAATTCTGGCATATTTTCTTGGTGGGATCCCTTCCGGATTTCTGATCGGCAAATATCATGGTATCGATATCCGGACTGTCGGCTCATGTAATACCGGAGCTACCAATGTTACCCGGTGTATCGGAAAAAAAGCCGGTATCTTCTGTTTCTTCTGTGATTGTAACATCGTCTTCATTTTCTGTTCCGATTGTTCCAAAATCATCTTTTAATTCTTCTTCAAAAATATCAAATGATTCATCAGATAATGAATTATCTTCATCAACAGTATTAATTGTATCTTCAATGTTGAAATCATCGAATACTTCACTTTCATCAACAGCAGTTTCTACCATAAAACCATCTGTAATAGGTTCTGAAATTACGTCATCAACTGTAATAATTCCGTCATCTTCTTCTTTTGGAATTGAGATTTCATCTGGTAAATCAGATTCTTCTGTTTCTTCTGTAAAATCTTCAAAATCATTTTCAGAAAGATTCAAACTGTCATCAAAACTATCTTCTGTAATTGTTTTATCATCTTCAAAAGTAGGTTCATCAGTGATGATATCTTCTTCGAAAGTTGGTTCATCAGAAACGATTTCATTTTCAAAAGTTGGTTCATCAGAGATGATTTCTTCTTCAAAAGTTGGTTCGTCAGAGATGATTTCATTTTCAAAAGTTGGTTCATCAGAGATGATTTCTTCTTCGAAAGTTGGTTCGTCAGAAGCGATTTCTTCTTCAATGTTGATTTCATCAGAAACGATTTCTTCTTCAAAAGTTGGTTCGTCAGAAGCGATTTCTTCTTCAATGTTGATTTCGTCAGAGATGATTTCTTCTTCAATGTTGATTTCATCAGAAACGATTTCATTTTCAGAAGTTGGTTCGTCAGAAGCGATTTCTTCTTCGAAAGTTGGTTCGTCAGAGATGATTTCTTCTTCAATGTTGATTTCGTCAGAAACATTTTCTTCTTCAAAAGCAGGTTCATCAGTGATGATTTCTTCTTCAGGTGAATTTTCAAAACTTTGTGCTTCTCCGTCAGTTTCGCTAAATTCTGCTGTGTTTAAGATATTGTCTAACTCATTTCCTGAAAGTGCAATTGTGTCATCTCCGTC
>JAFVRT010000009.1 GCA_017504125.1 Lentisphaeria bacterium | reverse complement strand
GGTATGGCTTATACCAATATCATGAGCCGCCGTTTGAACCGGCCTTTTTTGAATTTCGGTTTTTCCGGCAGCGGCAGGGGAGAGGCTTATGTTTTTGAACAGCTTGCCAAAGTAAACGATCCGGCAATGTTCATTCTGGACTACGAAGCTAATGCCGGAGAATTGATGTTTACCACTCTCGGTCCCGGTATTGATATACTCAGAGCAAAACATCCGGAAACTCCTGTCATGGTCGTTTCAAAATATTGTTACAACAGAGAGTATATTGAAAACGGAAGTATAACTGAAAGATCTCCCGGAGCAGAAAAAATATGGAAATTTCAGCGTTCTGAAGTAAATCGCCGCCGCCGGGCAGGGGATAAAAATATCTACTTTGTATACGGCGGCTGGAAAAATGAAGCGGATTGGTGCGAATTTACCGTAGATGGAGTCCATGCTACTGATCTTGGTTTTTACATGTTTGCCAAAATGTTGACTCCGAAAGTTGCAAAGGTATTGGAAAAATGACAAAGGTTCCCGAAACTCTTTATTGTGTGTCCTTTGAGGATTACTCCATTGACGGCAGTCTGGCTGCAGAGATGCTTTCTGCTCTTGAATTCGAGTTCAGTACTTGGATCGACCGGGAAAACCGCCGTGTTATCCAAACTGTATACTGTCTTGAACTTGAAGGTGCCGATGAAGCTGAAGCACTGATCCGGGAACAGGTGGATTTCTGGAAAGAACTTGGGATCGAAATCGGTAATATTGAACGGTCGGTACTTTCCGGAGTTGATTGGAGTGAAGCATGGAAAAAATATTTTCATCCCATTGAAATATCTGAAAGACTGCTTATTCTTCCCAGCTGGCTGGAAAATCCGGAAAAGCCGGGGCAGAAAGTCCTGACCATCGATCCCGGCATGAGTTTCGGAACAGGGCAGCATGCAACCACACTCTTTTGTTTGAAAGTTATTGATCGTATAGGTGCAGAAAATCCCGGATTGAGTCTGCTGGATGCCGGATGCGGTTCCGGAATTCTGGCTATTGCCGGAAGTCTTTGCGGATTTTCTCATATCGATGCTTTTGATTTCGATCCTGATGCGGTGATGATCACTAAGGAAAATATGGAGATCAACCATGTTTCAGGATTTGAACCGGAAACCGCTGATGCAGCGGATTATGCCGGACGAGCCGAAAAATATGATCTGGTCTGCGCCAATATTCTGGCGCATTTGCTGAAAAGTTTCCGTTCCAATATCGCTTCATGGGTGAAACCGGGCGGATATCTTGCTCTGGCAGGTATATTGGAAGAAGAATTTGATTCTGTGGCCGCAGCTTACAGCGGGCTCGGATTTGAACTGACCGAAGCTGAAACATTGAAAGAATGGCGCAGCGGCCTTTTCCGGAAGAAATAAGTAATGGAAAAGACCAATGTTTTAAGATTGCTGGATAATGCCGGAGTTCCTTACCGTGCGTTGGAATATTCCGCAGACGACGGCAGGATAGATGCGCTTGCTATTGCTGAAAAGACCGGGATCCCGCCTGAGCAGTGTTTCAAAACTCTGGTTACGGAAAATCCCGCGCATGAGCATTTTGTATTTGTCATGCCGGCTACTTCCGGATTGGACCTGAAGAAGGCGGCAAGGATTTCCAAGTCAAAAAGCATAGCTATGATATTGCAGAAAACCCTGCTGCCGCTGACCGGATATGTCCATGGAGGTTGTTCCCCGGTAGGAATGAAAAAACAATTTCCCACCTTTATAGAAGAAACCGCTCAGCTCTACGACGAAATCGGAGTGAGCGGAGGCAGGATCGGTTTGACTGTGGTGATCAACCCGATCCATCTGGCTGACTTTATCGGAGCTCAATTTGCAGATTTGGAAAAGTCTGCTGAATAAAAAGCTCTGAGTTCGGAAAAAGTTCCTTCCTCGATCGATTGGCGGATCTTTGCCGCCAAATTGAGGAAGTAGTGCAGATTGTGCAGCGTAAGAAGCCGTATACCAAGTATCTCGCCT
>JAFVRT010000099.1 GCA_017504125.1 Lentisphaeria bacterium | reverse complement strand
TGAACTCATCAGTGGTGAGTTGACGGCAGATCCAACGAGTAAATTTTGTAATTTGGGTGTTCAAAAGCGTCCTCCTTTGTTGGAGGTTTGATGGGACAAGATAATTTACAACAAAGTGGCTCTTTTGACACCCTTTTTTAGAAAAAAATATAAGGAAATTGCAGTTTTTGCAATTAATGTATTGATTATCAAATAATTAAAGGAATGTGTGTTAAAGAATTTTGACACTAACTTCCGGATCATAAGGTGTCATGGAATGATGGATCCGTTCATTGAGCAGGGCATCTTTTAAAACTTTGGTCAAGCCGTATTTTTTTCCCTTATATTCGGTGGCAAACATCCGGTTGCGGTCAGATTGATGTTTGCGCTGGCGTTTGGGATTCAGCTTGCGTTTGACAAGATAGTGCATGCTTGAAAATGTCTGGCGCGAAAAAAGATAACGGTAATCTTCGCTGAAATCATTTCTGTACATGTAATCGAATTCGGTATAATGGGGATCTTTTTTGTTCAGCGGATATATGTCGAGAGAAAATATCACTCTTTTTAATTTTTCGCCTTTGGCTTTATGGGAAACTTCAAAAAATTTGCAAAGATCGGCGATCGTGCCGCCTGATGCTGCAAGTTTTACCGATTTGCAGTTGAAAGCAGAATCAATGTCGCTGAGGAAAAAGTTTCTGGTCATGGAAGTTCCGAGCATCAGCAGATCATAATTCTGATGTTTAAGTATCCGCGGAGCTGTGGCGTATACCTTGTAATATACCATGTCGTAAAAAAGCGGTTCATGATAACGGTAAAAAGGATCGACCACAAACACCAGCAGCGGTGTCCCAAGTACAAAAAACGCCGTTGCAGAAAGAGTGAAAACGCACCATTTACGGTGAGTTGTTTCTGCATCAGACAGTTTTTTGAAAAACTTCCATATTTTTTTCATAGACAAAAGTTCCGCAATTTATATTTTTCTGAAGGCTTCAGAGAGTTTATGTCCCTTATTGCTGCACAATCTGTAAGCCGCAGGTATATCATTGATCTTCCGGTATTCCGCGATCAGCATATCCAGATCTTCCTGGGAAAGCCGGAAATATTCAGCAAAATCACTGAGATCGGTCAGGAGATATTTCCAGTACTTTCTGCCGGAAGCAGGTTTCCGGAGTGTGGCAAGGTCGATCCATATCGATTCAAGAGTGCCGTCTGCATTTTTCCGCCAGAGAAAATTTCTGGGATGCGCCCCGCCGTGGGTATAGCCGGCGGCGTGCAGTTTTGCCAGATAACGGATATTTTCTTTTAAAAGTTCCAGCAATATTTTATTATCATTTTCTTTATTTTCAACGAGGTCAAGCAATGTTTCGGTATTTTCTTCGAATTCAGTTACAAAATATGCATCGACAAGATTGAAAAACTTCCGTTTTTCTCCATAGGCCAGTACATTTGCAGCGGGTATGCCAAGAGATTCGACAACGGCAAAACCGGCAGCTTCGCGGGCGGCCAGGGATGGTCTGAGAAAATAGCGGAAAAAACGCTTTTCCCGGTAATGTTTCAATGCAATGCGATATTTTCCCCGGTCAGAAGGAACTGTAAGCACCTGAACTTCTTTGAAGTTTGTCTTCCATATAGTTTCACAATGCTCTGCTGCACTGTTTTTCCCGGTCAAAAAATTCCATTGCTCATTAAATTCCGGCTTATTCCAATGCCACGAAAAAAGAAGTGATTGAGGGACTCTGGTTTTCATGCTTGTATTCTTTCTCCGCTTCTGAAAGCGGTATGCTTTTTATAGTTTTAATATTAAAAAAATTTCGATTCCTAAATATACAGGGTATGACAATTTTTTTCAAGCTCAAAATAACGGAAATAGTGTACCGGCAGTATGAAAAAACAGAATTTATATCTTTTTTGCGTATTTCAGTATATAATTGACCGTTTCAGCAGTTGCTTTTTTAATTATTGAATGTATACTATAGCGGGTACATATTCAAAAGCAATGGATTGTAAAATAAAAATATGAAAATAATGAAAGTTCATAATACCGCATCCGTTTATGTCATGTGTAAGCGGTTTGCTGACGGATGGGGGGCGGGAATATGCTTCTGACAGGAGTCCTGCTGGCTTTGACAACCGGACTTTTCTGGAATGTCAGCGGGATCGTCAACAGCGTTTGTGCGCGTAAAAAGTACGATCTCTATTCTTATCTGCTGACCAATTCCATATTCACAGCCGTTTTAACGGGAGTGATTTCAGGAGCCTTCAAAGGTGTTTTTAAGGAGGAACTGCTGCTTTTTGCTGCTGTTTCCATTGTGGCCGGTGTCATCAATACCGCCGGAGCATTGATGCTGCAGAAAGCATTGCAGCACGGACATCACGGTATAGTTTTCATGATCTCGCAGTCTGCTCCGGCAATACCTTTTATTGCCGGGATGTGTTTTCTGGGGGATAAGCCTTCCTTTCTCAAAGTGGGGGGCGTGATACTGATTTTTACCGGAATGGTTCTGGCTGCTCTGCCGAAACTCCGGGAAAAACGCCAGACTGCAAAGATGGAAAACCGGAAATGGCTTGTTCCGGCCTTGTGTTCTTTTGGCTGTTTCGGCATCGCTCACACCATGCTGGCCTTGCCGTCGCTTATGAGTCTGCCTGACGGGGCAGGCGGCTATCGGACATTTCTCTTTTATTGCGGCAGTTCTCTGCTGATGATAACAGCCGTAACTTTGCGCCGCAGTTCAGGAAATTTGGCTGTTAATCGGGTGTTGCTGCTGATCGGAGCGTTCGCCGCAGTACTCAATGTCTGTTCTATGAACATATTCTTCAAGGCTTTGGATCATCTCGCAGCCGGACATGCAGTAGGACTTGGTTCGCCTGTTGCCACCAGTGCTTCGTTGGCCGGGTTTACTTTGTACAGCTGGTTTTACCTGCGGGAAAAGCGTTCCTGGGCGGCGTTGGCCGGATTGTTATGTATTTGTGCCGGAGCAGTTGCTGCTTCTTTTTGAAATTTATACAAGGAAGGATAATTATGTCGCTGGTTGAAATCACTTATTTCTGTAAATTTGACAACTCCATGCAGCCGGCAATGTTCCGCTGCTCTGCCGCTGAAGAAAAGCGGCCTCTGGTCGTTGCACTTCACACCTGGAGTTACGACCATTCTGTTTACTATGAGGAGTATTGTGCCGCAGCAGAAAAATGGGATTGGCACCTTATTTTCCCAAAGTTCCGGGGACCGAACTGGGATCCTGACGGCTGCGGATCTGATATGGTGGTATCGGATCTTGAAGATGCTGTGGCATTTATGAAGGAAAAGTGTAATGTGGATCCCGACCGTGTCTACCTGGTGGGCGGTTCCGGAGGCGGACATTGTTCGCTTCTTATGGCGGGACGGCGGCCTGATCTGTGGAGTGCGGTTTCCAGCTGGTGTCCGATTTCCGATCTCAAGGCATGGCATGCTCAATGCAAAGGAGGTAAAAATGACGGTTATGCGAAGCATATCGAATCTGCCTGCGGCGGTGATCCGGAAATTTCTGAAAATGCGGCCCGTCAATGTGCTTTGCGTTCACCTCTGACCTGGCTCGCCAATGCCCGCAGGGCAGGGGTGCCGGTGGATATCAATACCGGGATCCATGACGGTCATACCGGAAGTGTTCCGGTAAGTCATGCCTTTAATGCTTTCAATATGCTGGCAGATGAAAAGGAGCGTTTTTCGGATTCGGAAATCGATTATATCGTCAGAGAGGAAAGGGTCCCCGACGGCTTGGAATACAGAGAAAAGGATGAGGCATTCAAAGACCATCCGGTTTTGCTCCGCCGTCGATCCGGAACTGCCCGGATGACTCTTTTTGAAGGAACACATAATATTTTCCCTTTCATCGCCTTTGAATGGCTTGCCCGTCAGTCAGGCGGGAAAGCTCCGGATTGGAGCTGCGGGAAGGCCGTTGACTGTCGCAGCGGCGAATTGAGTAAATAATGAATAAAATATAAAGAGGAGATTTGAAAAATGAAAAAAATATTCAGCATGCTTTTTTGTGTGGCTGCGTTGGCAGCAAGCGGAACGGCTGCAGGAAGCTCCGCAGAAACTTTGACTGTGATCCGTAATGGGAATACTATTCAGCTGCTGACGGATTTTCCGGGCGGATATACCATGAACCGTTCCGGAAATTGGGACAAAGGACCCAATAAGCAGTTCAATTTCACCTCAACTGTTCTGCTCAAAAAAGGGATGACCCCGATAAGAGTAAAAAGCAGCGGAGATGATACAACTCCGTGGAACCTCAACGGCACTTACATCGGGGCCAATCACGGTGATTCTATTGCTTCTGCGGTGATTTTTACAAAACCCCATGGATTGACTGATAAAGATTGCGGCAGTGAATGGCGTGATTCAACAGGACGGAAATTTTATGTTTTGAAAATCGAAAAACCCAACATATTCTGGGTGCTTTCCGAAAATCTCTCCAAAGATAAAGATATCTGGTATTTCATTCGTCCCAAAGCCGGTGAAACTCTTACCGGTGCCGACGGCCGGGTATTAAAAGATTTCAAGGTGCAATACCGGCAGCTTTATTCACCTGTCCGTATCCTCAGCCGTAAATTTCTGTCTGACGGCAAAGAACTTCAAGATAAAGCAAAAGTCAAATGTCAGAAATTTACTATTGAGGAAGAATATGACATCGTTGCTACTGATGCAATACTCAAACATGTTATTGCCAACAAAGGACGGCAGGCGGCTTTCAATGCTCCAGGAGTGGAGCGGTTCCTGAGCCAGAAGATCGTCTATACATTTTTTCCCGATTCCTCTTGTATTGTGACTCACAATACCCGTTTTTACCGGAATGTGCGGCTGGGGTATATGGGATTCGTCCAGGCCTATCAGATGAACAAGGGTGAATATGCAAAACATCTTTATTATATCCCCAAAACCCGTCCTTTCAAATTCGATAATCAGGAATGGGATTTCGCCGGAGGAGTGGATTTTACCAGACCGATAAATGGTTTCATGAAATTCCGGTCGGATACCTTTGAAAATCCGGCCAGTATGCCGGAGCGTTTTGTTCAATATCTCAAAGGCGGAAAGAATATGCCTGATATAGGTTTTGCCTTTGGATATTCTCTGCTTGAAGGCTGTACCACTCCGGAAAAGCGGGCCAAAGGAACTACTGTTGCATTGTTTTTGTACAAGACCCATAAAAGCTATCCCCACGCTGTCAACAGCGGCAGGCGCAGGATCATAAAAGCCGGAGATACTTTTTACTGCATGGCTTACCGGCAGTATTTCGACCCGAATCAGGGATATTATCTGAATAAGCAGGGCAAAAATTTCGTGATGTATGTCGATTTTCACGCGCCGGTTTTCGGCAAGACGATCGTTCTGCCGGCAAAACTTCGCGGAATAAAACCGGAAGTGGTGGAAAAATCCGCTTCCGTGAAGTTTATTCTTTCCGGTGATTCAATGAAGTTTGATTCTGCCGACAGATACGGTTATTGTGTGCTGAAATTTCCGGAACCGCTCAAGAAGTGATCGGAAGTAAAACTATTGCTCCGGAAATCTATATCCAAATGATAGACCAATTGTTACACATAAATTATTCTCTTTTGTGTTTCCGCTTGACAAATTGGATTACGGATTGTATACTATCCGGAGATTGCAGTTAAGTGAATAAAAAGAATCAATTTATGGGACGGCTTCTGCAACATGATCTTACGCAGGTGCAGGTAATGAAGATTTTTCCACTCGTCTTTACCCAAATCGAGCAGGCTGTTTTACATCCGGAAGACCTGAAAATGAATTAATTAAGTCGTAGCGGCATGATTAACAATGGCTTATATAGAATGGCACCAATTACTCCACAGATGTCATG
>JAFVRT010000008.1 GCA_017504125.1 Lentisphaeria bacterium | reverse complement strand
TCGAGAGGGACTGAGCGGCGAGGGCGCGGGCGGAAACATGGAACACGGTCGGGAGCATTTCTCCGGCGATCTTGTACATATTCGGGATCATCAGCAGCAGACCCTGGCTGGCGGTATAGGTGACGGTGAGAGCACCGGCACTCAGAGAACCGTGAGCGGCACCGGCGGCACCGGCTTCGGACTGCATTTCAACGATACGCAGGGGTTCTCCGAACATGTTTTTCATACCCTTGCTGGCCCAGGCATCAGCGTACTCACCCATAGGTGAGGACGGGGTGATGGGGTAGAGGGCGGCAACTTCGCTAAATGCATAAGCGACATAACTGGCGGCATGATTGCCGTCTATGGTCTCCATTCTTTTGCCCATTTTATTCTCCTTGTTGTGGGTTGAGAAAGTTTACTTGAAAGTAAATTACCAAAAATATTTCATATAATATACACCGGTATACGGCACATTTCAAGTGCCTGCCGGGAATTCCGTATTTTTTTACTCAATTTTTTTTTGCCAATGCAAATTGCAGTATTGTTACTACTGTCAGCTGCAGCATAGCCTGCAGTACCAAGATCGCCGCCGTACGGAAATCCCCCCAGAATACAGGGAACGCCGTAAGGCCGATGGAAAGAGAAAGCAGATGGACCAGCAATACAGCCTGCGGACGGCTCAAGCCCATCCTGACAAAACGGTGGGAAATGTGATTGTGATCGCCGATCCAGAAAGGTTTTTTATTCAATGTCCTTATAACCACTACCATTACCGTATCAAAAAGCGGCAATGCCAGTACCAGCAGCGGGATAAGCACCGGAAATCTGGATAATGAAAAACTGATGTCAAAAAAACTTACTTCAGCAGCTGTTACCGCCGCCAGAAATCCGATAAAATGACTTCCGGAGTCCCCCATAAATATTTTTGCCGGAGCGGCGTTGTAAAACCAGAATCCGCAGCACACTCCGCAGCTCAGCGCAGAAATGGCAGCAACAAAAAATTGTCCGTTAAGCGCAGCAATCGAAGCAAAAATCCCCAGAGCAATGGCGATAACTCCAGCGGCCAGTCCGTCCATATTGTCGAAAAAATTTATTGAATTCATCATCAGCATTATCCAGAATACAGTAACGGCAGAAACAAGCAGCTGATTGTCAATAAAAATATTCAACCTCACACCGCCGAATACGGTCACCAGCAGGGCGATAACAAATTGCCCGCCGAATTTCGCGGAAGCGGACATGGCATATTTATCATCCCACAGTCCCAGCAAAACTGCCAACGCGGCACCTGAAACGATAATGGCCAACTGAGGCATGGCTTTGGACACTCCCGACATGGCGGCAGAAATAACCGGAACTCCGGAAAGAAGGCCTGCCCGCAGGGCCAGTACACCTCCGGCAATAGCGATGATCCACGAGCAGAACATAGCCGCTCCTCCGAGAAGCGGAGTGGCATTGCGGTGCTGTTTGTGGTTGGATGCCGGAATATCAAGAAATCCGGTTTTCCGGGCCAATGCACCGAAAACCGGAGTGAGGAGCAATAACAAAGCTGCTCCGCCGCAAAAAACGGCAATATATATGATGATCCAATTGTTCATGCTTATAATTTATCACACAAACGATAAAAATGCAAATTTTTTATCCGGCGAGGTGGAAAAGAACTCGTGGAAGTATTATATTAAATCAGCAGTCAAAATTCACGGATCACAAACTATGAGTATTGCTTTCGGTATACATGTGGCCTTTGCCGGATTTTTGTTGCTGGCCGGTGTATTGTCAAATAAACTGGCCAGCCGTTTCAATGTGCCGATCCTGCTGATGTTTCTCGGTGTCGGTATGGCCGTCGGATCAGAAGGGCTCGGCTTGCTTTCATGGGATCCGCTTGCTTATGCCGCCCCGATAAACAATCTTGGAACGGTAGCCATGTGCTTCATATTGTTTTCGGGCGGACTGGGAACCAGATACCGCAGTATCAAACCGGTGATTTCAAGCGGAGTCGTGCTTGCCACATTGGGAGTACTGCTTACGGCTTTTCTGCTGGGACTTTGCACATTTGTCATCTGCCGTACCACCGGATTTCAAACCGGTTTTCTCTGGTGTATGCTGCTGGCATCTCTCATATCCTCAACTGATGCCGCCGCGATGTTTGCCATACTGCGCGGAAACGGAGTCAGCCTTTCCGGAACTCTGCAGCCGCTGCTTGAACTGGAGTCAGGGAGCAACGATCCCATGGCGGCTCTGCTTACTATCGTGATGATAGAAGTCGTAACATCTTCTTCCGGTAATTTTGATTTCTGGCAGATCCCGCTGTTGTTTTACAAGATAGGCATGGGGGCGGTTGCCGGAGTCCTTATGGGAGGTTTGGGGAAGTGGCTTTTCAGTCAGCGTTTTGAATACGAAGGTCTTTATTATGTACTCGGTGTCGCTGTTGTGCTGCTGTGTTTCGGCGGTGCGGAACTGATCAAGTCCAACGGCTTTCTGGCAGTCTATGTGTGCGGTGTCACCATGGGTAATCTGCGTTACAATTACCGCAGCGGTCTGGAAAAATTCAACGAAGGCATCGCCTGGCTGATGCAAGTGGTGCTTTTTACATCTCTCGGAGTATTGGTCAATCCGTTTGAACTTGTTTCATGGAAAGTACTGATACCCGGTGTGATGATGTCGTTTGTGCTGATGTTCATAGCCCGTCCCGGAGCCGTTTTCATATCTCTGGCCAACAGCAGATTTTCATTCCGCGAAAAACTGCTTGTTTCATGGGCCGGATTGCGCGGAGCAGCTCCTATCGTGCTTGCCACATTTCCGCTTGTACACGGAGTCCCGAACTCAAATTATATGTTCAATATGATATTTTTCATGGTCATAGGTTCAGTTCTCATCCAGGGGATCACTCTGATGCCCCTGGCACGCAGGCTCGGATTGGCCAAGCCGTTTGTTGCCAAAAGCAAATCGCCTCTTGAAATGGAAACCGTTGCCGGTGTCAACCATGATCTGCACGAATTTGAAGTTGAGGATTCTTCTATCCTTGCCGGAGTTACTCTTGCCGAAGCCCAACTACCTCCGGGAGTACTGGTAACTCTCATCCGCCGCGGCAAAAACTTTTTGCCCGCGTCAGGTGCCAGCCGCATTGAGCGGGGTGATGGCTTGCTGGTGATCGGCACACCTGAAAAACTCCGGGAAATGTCAGAAAAATTTTTCCCCGGAAATGATTATCACGGACATCAGGAATTGCCGATTTTCAAGAAAAAAAACAAAACAGGAGTTTGATATCATGATAAAAAGAACCACTGTAAATGCCTTTGCAAAGCGTAAGCGCGAAGGAGAAAAAATTGTGATGGTTACTGCCTACGACGCTCCTACAGCCGCCGCTGCAGCAGATGCCGGGATCGATATTCTGCTGGTAGGCGATTCACTTGCGCCCACAGTTCTGGGCTACCGCAATACTTTGCCGGTCACCATGGAACAGATGCTTCACCATGCCGCTGCGGTGCGCCGCGGGGCCCCCGGATCATTTGTGGTTTTCGATCTCCCTTTTATGAGCTATCAGGAAAGTCTTGAAAAAGCTCTGCACAATGCCGGCAGAGCATTGAAAGAAGCTGATTGTGATGCGGTAAAACTTGAAGGAGGTGCAGAACAGGCCGCTCTGGTCGAAGCTCTGGTCGGTGCCGGTATCCCGGTTATGGGCCATGTGGGACTGCTGCCCCAGCGCGTGCAGACCGCCGGAGGTTACCGTATCCAGGGGCGCACTCCAGAAACTGCCGAAAGGATCCTGAATGATGCAAAAGCTCTTGAACAGGCAGGAGCCTTCGCAGTCGTACTTGAGTGTATTCCAGTAGAGCTTGGGAAAAGCGTAACTGAAGCTCTCGAAATCCCAACTGTCGGGATCGGTTCAGGAAGTGATTGTTCCGGACAGGTTCAGGTCATGAATGATCTTATCGGACTTTTTGAGACAACTCCCAAACATGCCAAGCGGTATGCCGATGTTGGAAAAATCGTGCGTGAAGCTCTTGAAAATTATGTTTCTGAGGTCAAGAACGGAGTGTTTCCTGATGAGGATCACAGTTTCCGTTAAGGGAATACTTTTTTTTCTGATACTAAGCATGCTTTTGTGCGGATGCACAAAAGTCAACAGCGTTTTTTCCACTGCTCTTGAAGACACTCAGTATGCCGTCAGACAGCGGATGCTGAAATTGCAAACCGGAGAATTGCTTTTCAAAACAGCAGATGAGCGTTACACCCCCAAACTGGCGAATAAAGTTATAACTCTGTCAAGCGGATATCAGGATCAAACATGGAATGTGGAAAATGATCCTGCTCTGGAGGTTCTGGAAAACGCTCTGGTCTACGCGTTGGTCGTGCTGTCGCCTGATCCAGCTGCAGCGGCAGAGAAATTAAGCGGTGCGATGTTGGATTACGGAAGTGCCTCCCGTGTGTTGAAGCTGCAGAAAAACCGCTTCAAAAATTCATCTGATGTGGTTGCGGAACTTGTCATGATGACCGGCTGGAGCAATGAAAAAGTGAAAAAATATGCCTCAGCATCATTGCCGGAAGTAAAGATAGACATCTTCCCCCTCTATCCTGAAGCTGAGCATCTGCTCAACGAAAAAGGACATGCTGCAGCTTTTCAAACTGCAGCTGAGCTTTACCGTATGCCTTCAGACTCCACCGTCAGGAAAGCCGAACAGCTTCGGCGTGCCATATTGAACCGTTATCTCATGCAAATAAAAAGTTCCGGCAGCAAAATCGCTCCGGAACTCCGTATCGCCTACTGGCGCGGACAGATCTTTGCACCATTTCTGCCTTTGATTTGATCAAGATCCGTTGCAGGACAACGGAAAAACAAAAACAGGGCACTTACTTTCGCGCGGATACCTGACAGACCAACGGTCGTAATTTCACTTCTCAGGCTGATTACTTTTTTTCACTTCTTCCAGTTTCAGATCATCGAACCAGACTGTACCGGTGGCCCGATAAAGATAAAGGCGCATATAAGAAATCTTTTTGCTGTTTTCTTTGGGAGTGGTAAAGACCCACCCCTGCCGGGTCCAGGGCATGGTGCCGATATACCAGTTGCGCGGATACCACATATTGCCGGGTGAAGCGATATTCACCACAGCTCCGGAGGCACCGGAAGTTTTCTTCACATTGTCGAGTTTTATCTGAAATGTAAGTTTGTATGTAGTTCCCGGCTTCAACTGCGGTTTGAAAAAGAAAGATACTCCGGCAGGATGCGAACCGGTCTTTGAAGTTATCTTCAGAGATCGTCCTCCCTTACGGAATGTGGCAGTATCGAGTGAAACGATACCGTCATTGATATCTTTCTGATTGCCGATCCACACATTACCGAAAGTGCGTCCTTTACGGGGTGCGGAAAAGTCGCCGTTTTTCAGGAGATTATTATCTGCGGGAAGTTTATCATCAAAAACGAAGACACCGAAGTTTTCCAGATCATGAAATTCTCTGATATAGGGCGACCAGCTGAAAATTTCCGATTTATTTTTCAGTACCCGGTATCTGCCGATATTGGCAACAAAGTTTTCCGGAAGGATCTTACCTAAACCGGCAAGGGGCAGAGTAAAATCAAGCTGCCAGAAATCTTTGCCTGAAGAAATTTTTGCAGTTCCTTGGGAGTTCCACTTGATATCCGCAGTTCCTTTTTTTCCGAAGTTGGTTATTTTTGAATCATAAATCTCGCCTTTGGAATTAATGATCAAGTGATAATAAACCTTTCGGTCACCGGTGGGATTGAGAAAAAACTCCACCACAGAATCCTGCCAGAGATCGGGATTGTCCCTGCCGGAACGCTCCGCAACCATATTTGCAATATCGTTCTCACCGCAAATCACCCGGAAATAGAGATTCTTCCTGTCCCTCAGCACCTTGAATACGGAATGAACATCTGAAGTATCTTTGGGTTTCCACGGAACCATATAAGCCGCAGGGGCCCTGCCCCACATTTTTTCATCCGGGGCAGAATTTACAGGCAAAACTGTATAACGCCAATCATTCACAGCGGAACGGGTGGCAAAATATTTTTTCGCGCCCTGTTTGATCTGACCGATAAGAAAACGGTCAAAGTAACGGATGCGCTTTTCCGCAAGCTTGTCCCCGGCGGCAAGTTTCAGAGAACTGGCGATAAGCCGGTCAAAACGCTTGAGAACTTCAGGGGAATAAAGTTTTTCCCAAACTTCGTAATCACTGGGAGGGACCGCATTGGAACCAAGCGGTGTATCAACAATGCGTCCGGCGATCTTGTCGATCCAGATGCGTTCCATAGTTTCAAAGATCTCAGCCATGGTTCCGGCGGCCTTGCCGAACATGAGAGTATAGAATTCATTGAGCAGTTTATCTGCATCGGTATCATTGTCCCACGCAACTTTGGCAAAGGCATAATAGTTCAGAAAAGAAAAGATCCAGTGATCGGTTTCCGACTCCATAAATGAACCGCTCAAATCATTTTTGTGGCGGCTGAAATAATTTATGATCGCGCGTGGAGTCGACGGCGGTACATTGGGGAGTTCAAGACCGCCGTATTTGTAAACTGCGCTCCAGGTCCAGGGTTTGCGTTTACTTTTTTTGTACCAGCCGGCAATCAATCCGTCGTGAGAGATACGGGCCTTGGGATTTTTATCCCCCCACGGTCCTTGAGCAGAAACCATTACCAGCACATTATCAGGGAGCTCACGATCAGGCACCTTGCAGTAATGAGCATAAGCAAGAGTGGTGATATATCCGGGAACATTATCCTTTTTGAGCCGGTTGGCGATGTCGCAAATCAGATCCCATACCAGATCGGCCCGGTCAAACTTTTTACAGTTGGAACAGTTGCAGTCCCGGAAGTGATCCTTTGGCATTATATTGAAAAAACCTTTGCGGGCAATGCTGTGATCCCAGCGGGAAAGGCCGCGGGATTCTGCACTTTTTCCGGTCAGATATGCGACAGCATCTTTATAAAGTTCATTGCGGAAATCCGGATTGGTCAGACAGAGGTTTCCGCAGACCGAAACGCCGGGATCAAGATAGCGTTTACCGGTGGGAGCGAGAGCAAAAAAGTCCGGTCTGGTCTTGCTGAAACGCTGAAGATACTGCAATCGTTCAAGGCTGTGGCAGACAGGAATGTAAAAACTCTGATACCGCATGCGGCAGTATTGACGCCAGAGATTTTCGTTACGGTCGTTTTCAGGAAACCATTTGGCCTGAGGACCGGGATAAATATTGCGGCGTGGAAAATCCGGACGGTCAAAAATGTCCATGGCAGGAAGTTTCAGATTGGAGTGTTTCGGCACGACAGTCCCAAGTTCTCCGGGGAAATAGAAACGGACTCCGAGGAATTTTTCCAGAAATCCGTAAACCCCATTCAATGTACCGCGATCGCCGTCGCCCCAGCCTTTGCCAAAATTCTGCGGCATATCATTACCGGCGATAAAGATATTGTTTCCGGCAGAACGGATAATGAATCCTTCGGTAAAGATCTTTTTGGGATCGACACCTGACTTGCGCAGTTCAGGAGTATCTCCCAGATAAATTCTGGAAAAAGCCTTGCCGGGAGTTTTACGCACTTCCACTCTGCCGCCGAGAGAAGCTGAAAGAAACTTCTGCAGCTCCTGTGCTGCCAGAAGCACCACCGATGGGGCTCCTGGTGAAATGACGATCTCCACACAAGGTTTCCCATCCACGCTCAGTGGGATAAGGTACTTGGAATCAAGTTTGATCTTTCGTGCCGGAGCATTTTCGGCCAGTACCCGCCGGGCGTGTTCAAAGTTTCCTGTCCCTGCCCCGTGCAGCAAGGCTGCCGAAACAAACAGAAGCAGCAAAGAAAAATTTTTCATTTTTTACCTTTTCATTTATCTGTGATTATTGAAGAATTATAGCGCAGCTGATTGAGCGAAAAACTCCCTACATGCCCATCGTAGAAATTGGCATTGACTCTGCCGTTATGCCGGCAATCGAAAGATCCGTTATTGGGATCCTTGGTGGGATTGATCGGATATATCGTATCTGCCATGGAAACAAATGCCCCCGGTGCGGAATTGTTCCGGTAGGAATCTGCCAGAATCAATATTCTGGATGGATGTATGGGCGAAGACAACTTGCGCATCCGTCTGCATTCTGCCCGATTGTCTGTGCTCGTGCGATTGGCATACAAATTATGACCGTAAGAAAACCACAAATCGGTATTATCTTTGTTCCGTTTGATCCGGAAAGTATCTGAAGGACAAAAAGCCACCTTGGCTTTGGAGTAAGCATTAACTTCATAAAGCCTTGTTTCATGGGGCCGTAATCCGAGATACGGAACCAGATCGCCCCAAAACATGCGGTTTTGGATAAAACGGGGCATCCAGTCACGGTAATCCCCGGCATAAGCGATAATGCCGTTGGAAATCTGCTTCAGATTGTTGACACAGGTACTTGCTCTTGCCCGCTCTCTCGCCTGCTGCAGCGCGGGCAGCAGCATAGCAGCAAGAATAGCTATGATAGCAATTACGACCAATAGCTCGATCAGCGTAAACGCTGATCGAATGAAGCACGGCTCCGCCGTGTGAAGCGCAGCGTTGCTGCATGAAGCGTTTGCCTGCGGC
>JAFVRT010000098.1 GCA_017504125.1 Lentisphaeria bacterium | reverse complement strand
GCCACATAGATCAAATGCACCGCTGCAACAGCGGCAATCAACAGCAGCAGCAGGATATATCCGGTTTTTTTCAGAACTTTCCGCCATTCCACATTTGACAGTTTATGCTTTATTACCTCATGTCTTTTGTTTGACGATATTTTTTTACCGCTGACAACTCTGAAGATCAGTTCCCGCAATTCGGCTGCATTCTGCGGACGCGCCGCCGGATCTTTTTTCATCATCCTTTCGACCAGCTCAAGGAATCCGGCAGAAAGATCGGGACGGTGATTTTTAAGCGGTTCGGCCTCGGTCTGCATCATCTTCACTATCACAGCCACAGGAGTTTCAGCATCAAAGGGCATGACACCGCTGGCAATATGATATATGGTAACACCAAGACTGTAGATGTCAGAACGGATATCCACACTATGAGCGGCACTGCATTGTTCAGGCGAAGCATAACCGGGAGTACCTATCGTACTCTGCTCCACAGTAAGAGTTACCTCACCGGCCTGCCGGTTATTTTCGCTTTTGGCGATACCGAGGTCCATAAGTTTGTAAACACCGTCGGCAGTATACATGATATTGGAAGGTTTGATATCACGGTGGACAACTTTGGCTTCTTCCAGTTTTTCAAGAGCTGAAGCCATAGAATCCAATACGGCCAGCATATCATCTTCAGAAAACAACTCTTTCTGGAACATATCGTGGAGAGTACACCCTTCCACATATTCCATGGCGATAAAAAGGCAGCCGGTCTGAAAATCGCTGCCGGCATCAAACACCCGGACGATATTGGGATGATTGAGCTGGTGGGTAACTTTGGCTTCACGGACAAAGCGTTTGATAAAGACCGGATCGTCCTGATCCATTCCGCTGCGCATAAGTTTCAATGCACATTGCTGTTTCAGCAGCAGATGCTCTGCCAGATACACCTCGGCCATACCGCCGCTGCCGAGAAAGGAAATGATACGGAACTTATCAAAAAACTCCCCGTCCTGCAGCATGCGCCGACGGGATGCGGTACCGGCAACACCGGCAATAGTAGTTCCATCCTCTGTACCGAATTCATTCGGTTCCTCAGTCTGGATCGCAGCTCCGCATTGCGGACAGCTCAGCCCTTCGTCATAAAGTATATCAAGGGGCACTTTGAGTTTTTTGCGGCAATTTGTACACAAAAGCAAAGCCGAATAATCACCATAAAATCCCTCATTGCCACAAAACGGGCAAGTTAGCAGTTCGGGAAAAACCGTTCCCTCATGTTCATAATGAAAACGCTTCTCACATACAGGACAATCAAGGATTTTTTCAAACATTGTACCAAACCTGTTATCAGTAGCTGCTCAGTAAAGTATTTATTTCATCAATAAGTTCTTCGTAGGAATTATAACGGTCTTCTACTTTTTGCTGCATCATTCTGCGGATCATGTTCATACAACCGACTGAACATTTCCCGGCGAAGCACTCCTCCGGCGGCGGAGAATTCTGCAGAGTTGCCCTGTACAGATCCATCATGGTGCAATTTTCTTTGTTACAGCTTTTGCTGCCCAGCAAAAACAGCAGCGTCGCGCCCAGAGAATAGATATCCGACCGGAAATCCATAGATTTGAAATCTGTAAAATGTTCGGGACTCATATATCCGGGAGTACCGAGTACAGAATTGGCCATAGTTATCATCAAACTGCCGTCTTCACAATCACATTGCTTGGAAAGACCAAAATCCAGCAATTTCAGATGATATTCATTATCAAGCATGATATTTTCCGGTTTGATATCCCGGTGGATAATGGAAAATCCGTTCCAGATATCCTGCAATGCTCTGGCAACTTCGTAAGCGATCTGCAATATACTCAACTCGTCAAAACAGCAGCATCGGGCAAGTTCCTTGAGATTTTTCCCCTCGACATATTCCATCACGATGTAGGTATCGCCACCGGCTTCCCAATAGTCGATTATCTTGGCAATACGGCTGTTCCCGGTAACAGATGAAAGGATCTCCGCTTCACGACGGAATCTTTTTCTTCCGACAGCAGTAGGCTTGATCAACACTTTCAATACCAGACGCACAGCTGGATCATCAAGAGGATAACAAAGAAAAATCGATCCGCAGCCGCCGCCGTTGAGATAAGAAAGGATACGGTATTTATGGCCGACTATCTGCCCCGGAGCTACTATCACCGGAGTTTTTCTGACATAACGGCAGACCGGACAACGCAGCAGTTCCATATCGTTCCAATCAGGCTGCAAAGCGTTGCTGCAAACCGGACACTTGCCGTAATCCGGTTTACCGGAGTTGTTTTCTATTGTAATAGTTTTGTCAATATCTGACATACCATGCCTGTAAATTAATTCTCATTCTGATGAAGGAAACTGCCTTCAGGACAGCCCCGTCCATACTAATATATCACCGGCAGTTGAAAAATTCAAGTTCCGTGGTATCACCGTTGAGCAAAACCGGCATTTGCAGTTCCTGAAAGTTCCGCATGATATCAGCGGATGATTTCCTTCAATTTTACGGAGATATCACTATTTTCGATGAATCCGGAAAAACGCGAACTCTGCACTCCGCAGCTTGTGGTCAGGACCGGCAAAGCGGTATGTGCGCCGGTCGTCCAGCCGATCCCGGCTTTCTGGTTTATGACATTTTTGACAGCACTTTCGATGCGTTTTTTCTTGAATCCGTCCTCAAGGAGTTTGAGCTGGGCAGAATTCAAGCCCATGGGGGATTTGGGATCCTTGAAGTTGAAACCGAAATCATCGGAAAGCATTTTCTTCACTGCATCAAATGAAAGTGCAGGATTTTTCTTTTGAGCCGCCTTGACTTTGCCGGCGAATTTCCATGCGCTGCATTTCTGATTTGCGAGCCGTTCCGGATACATGGCGTAGCCGGTGGCGGCGCATCCCATGGTCATGCCGCCGGTTTCGTGGTCGCCGGTAACAACGATCAGAGTGTCATCGGGATGTTTTTCGGCGAACTTGACTGCAGCTTTTACAGCTTCGTCGAGAGCGAGCACTTCACGGAGATTGCCTGCTGCTTCATTGTAGTGGCCGCAGGAGTCTATTGTTCCTCCTTCGACCATGAGAAAAAATCCTTTGGGATTTTTCAACAGTTCGATCCCTTTGGCGGTCATTTCAGCAAGAGCGGTAAAGTTCTGCGGAGTATCGATCACGGCGGGCATATAGCCGGGACTGGCGGAGTAAATAATTTTTCCGCAGCCGGGTTTGAGAGCGAGAAATTCCTTTCTGTTATTCAAAGTCTTATACCCTTTTTTGCGGGCAAGTTCATAGAGATCTGCCCGCTGCGGACCTTTGTATCCGCGGCTTTTCTGATTGATGCCGCCGCCGGCGAAGTAATCAAAGCCGGAGTTGATCATGTCAAGACCGAGCTCGTAATACATATTCCTGGAACTCCGGTGTCCGAAAAAACTTGCCGGAGTGGCATGGTTGATGACCATGGTGGAAACGATCCCGACTTTCCAGCCTTTCCGGGCGGCAAATTCGGCAGTCGATTCCAATTTGACTTTGCCGGAACTGTCGACACCGATACGGCCATTGTTTGTTTTTCTGCCGCAGGCAATGGCAGTCCCGGAAGCAGCCGAATCAGTTACTATCGAATTTGCTGAACAACTGCGGGTAGTGGCGTGACAGGGCATGTGGTTCATGGCGAGGCCTTTCCCACCATTCTTGCGGACAAACTCCTCGGCGGTCATCCGCTGGGGATAGGTCATGCCGTCCCCGATGAAAAGAATGATGTACTTGGGAAACTTTTCTCCTCCGGCAACTGCGAAACAGCAGATAAAAGCCAACAGCAAAATTACTTTTTTCATGATCTTCTCTTTTTTTTGGGGGGAAATACAAGTTTATTTTCCGGGTTTCCAGGAATCCTTGAGTGTAACTGTCCGGTTGAACACCAGCTTTTCAGCAGTAGTATCGGGATCACAGGTAAAGTAACCGATACGCTCAAACTGGACGGAATCTCCGGCTTTGAGTTCACTCATGGCAGGCTCAAGGAATCCGGAAGTTATCTTCAAGGAATCAGGATTGAGCTGAGTAAGGAAATCTGCGCCGTCGGCTCCGGGAGCCTGAACGGTGAAAAGTTTATCGTAAAGACGGATCTCTGCTTCGATCGCCTTGTCGGCAGCCACCCAATGGATCGTACCTTTGACCTTCCGGCCGTCCGGAGAATCTCCGCCGCGGGTTGCGGGATCGAAAGTACATTTCAGTTCCACGACCTCGCCGTTTTCGTCAGTAACATAGTCTTCACATTTGATAAAGTAACCGTAACGCAGCCGCACTTCTTTGCCGGGAGCCAGACGGAAATATCCTTTGGGAGGTTCCACCATAAAGTCGCTTTTTTCGATATACAAAGTCTTTCCGAAGGGGATCTTGCGGCTGCCGGCAGAGGGATCTTCCGGATTGTTCACGGCATCAAGATCCGGAACGCCTTCCTCAGGATAATTGGTAATGGTGACTTTCAAAGGATCAAGCACGGCCAGATAACGGCGGCACCGGGCGTTGAGAACTTCGCGGGTGCAGTAATCCAATACCGCTGAATCGGTTATGCCGTCAACTTTGGTGATACCGACTCTGGCACAGAAATTGCGGATAGCCTCAGCCGGGACTCCGCGGCGGCGCAGGCCGCAGATAGTGGGCATACGGGGATCATCCCAGTTGGAAACATGTTTTTCTGTGACCAGCTGCAGCAGTTTTCTCTTGCTCATCACGGTATCGGTGATGTTGAGCCGGGAAAATTCGATCTGACGGGGACGGTTGTTCACCTCGTAACCGAGAGAATCGAGCACCCAGTCATAAAGCGGACGGTGGATCTCAAACTCAAGAGTACACAGGGAGTGGGTAACTCCCTCAAAAGCATCTTCCAGCGGATGAGCATAATCGTACATGGGATAGATGCACCATTTATCTCCGTGGCGGAAATGGTGTGCACGGCGGATACGGTAAAGTGCCGGATCGCGCATATTGATATTGGGTGAATTCAGATCGATACGGGCCCGGAGCACCATGGCTCCGTCCTCAAACTCACCGGCACGCATGCGGGTAAAAAGATCAAGATTTTCCTCTATGGAGCGTTTCCGGCCGGGAGGCTCGATTCCGGGACGGGTGGAGTCCCCGCGGTATTTTTCCCATTCATCGGCACTGAGTTCGCAAACATAGGCCAAACCTTTTTTGATCAGTTCCACGGCACATTCGTACATCTTTTCGAAGTAATCACTGGCGTAGTAGATACGGTCTTCAGGATCGAATCCGAGCCATTTGATGTCGCTGATGATGGACTCCATGTACTCGGTGCTTTCCTTGGTGGGATTGGTATCATCAAAACGCAGGTTGCAAATACCGTTGTATTCTTTGGCCACGCCGAAGTCAAGACAGATCGCCTTGGAGTGTCCGATGTGGATATAGCCGTTGGGTTCGGGGGGAAAGCGGGTTATGACCTTGCCGCCGTGTTTGCCGTTTTTCACATCGGTATCAACTATTTCGCGTATAAAATCCAGATTTTCGCTCATTTGAAATCAACTCCCTGTAAAAAATGTATTTATTTTACATAAAATAGCACAGATTCATTGATTTTTCCAGAAATTTTTCACTTGAAGAAGGGATTTTTATTTCATTGATGAAGATTTTCAAATCCCGCATCGATTTCCGGGATCCGAAGCATTACAGAAGATGGCATGTCCTCTCAGGGACAACTGAGAACATACCGGTGTTTCATATCCTCAAAACGATGCTCACATCAACTTCATACGATACAGTACAAGTGAAAATATTGCAAACCGCAGGAAAAATTTCATAAAAAAAACGATTTTTTTCACTTTATCTCTTGAAATATCTCCCAATACGGTGTATATTAGGTTGCATCAACAGGTGCGAGTGTAGCTCAGCTGGT
>JAFVRT010000097.1 GCA_017504125.1 Lentisphaeria bacterium | reverse complement strand
CCTCACACACCCCCCATGCGCCCGCGCAGGCGGGATTGAGATGCTCCCGCATCTCCCTCTTTAGAAGTGCTTACGCACTTTTGGTGTTTTTTTTGTGAGGAGGGCGCGCCGCCGCCCCCCCCTCACACCGCCCCCATGCGCCCGCACAGGCGGGATTGAGATGCTCCCGCATCTCCCTCATTAAAAGTGTTTACGCATTTTTTTTTACAGGATTTTCCGCCAGAAACTTCTCTGTGATCTCCGCTGCCAATGCTACCATATCAGCACAAGGACGCTTCTTGTAGTATTCTGGCGTGCGCGCTTCAGATTCCGGTGTGTCTGTATGCTTCGGCGCAAGCCCCAATAACTCACGACATACTATGGACCCACATTCAGATTTGAATTTTTCCGCAACGGATTGGATCTTCGCATAATGGCTGTCTTTGGCGTTTTTATCGGCAAGATCACTTGAGCCGTAAAGGAAATTTAGTACCATGACCATTCCGCTGACCGCTCCGCATACTTCACGCAACCTTCCAACTCCACCGCCAAAACCGGAACTTATTACAAGTGCCTGTTCTTCTGTTATTCCACATTCAGCAGCAAATGCCGCCAGTACAGCTTGTGAACAATTCGCGCCACGCATGAAAAATTCGCGGGCCTTTTCTGATTTATTCATAAAAATTCCCCTGATGATTTGATGTGTCAATCTCTGAAATATAGCATTTGATGAGCATATTGCAAGTAGAAAATATAAAAAAAACAACTTTCAACCTTGAAAAAAGATGTTCAGGAGTTATAATATACAAATGCTTTTTTATAATCAATTATAAAGGTTTTTTATGTTTCCTGTTCCTGTAACATTTTATTTTGAATTTGACTATGGCAATGATCGGCTCAGACCTTATATAATGTCGGAGTTTGCACGGTACGGTGCTGAACATCTGGTGCTCTCAAAGGTGCTTATAGATAGAATTATCGCCGAACCGGGAATTGAAGATATCCTGCTTAAAGAAATGGCCGATAACGGACTTTCTTTCTGCGATGCTCACGCCCCTTACGGTCCCCTGGTGGATATGAACTGCCCGTGGCAGGAAAAAAAACATATCGTCAGATCAAGGCTTAAACTCGCTCTGGAAATATGTGCATATATGAAGGTCGATACTATTACTATGCATCTGGGGAATAATCACTTTGTGCCGGCTTCATCGATCCCGGATGAAGAACATATCGCCAGAATGGAAGAATCTCTCGCAGAACTCCTGCCCATAGCAGAGAAACTGGGGATCACGATATGTATTGAAAATATCTGGTTTTCTGTAAATACTCCTGATGTTCTGAATCGGATAAAATCCCATTTCCCCACCGATGCCCTCGGATTTTGCTACGATGCCGGACATGCCAATATTATGGATAACGGCAGACTGTATGCTACAGGTAACGGCTGGAACGGATGGCGGGATGCCGGAAAAGAACCCGTATGGGAAGATCGCGCGTTGGAAAAAATGCTGCCAAATGTAGTGAATTGTCATCTCCATGATAACAACGGATGGCGGGATGAACATACGCTGCCTGGAAAAGGCAAGGTAAATTGGGCACATATCATGGGGTTGCTGAAAACAGCCCCAAGACTCAAAGCGATCCAGAGTGAAGTGCTGCCGGTTTTCAGCGGTACTTTTATCAAAGAGCTGGTTGAAAAATTCGACGAACTCGTACAACTGTAAAATTTCCGGAGAATTTGATCATGTTTGGTGTTCCTGTAACATATTTTTATGACTTTGCCGGTGTTCCGGAGCGATTGAGGCCATATATTATGGCTGACTTTTTCAGAGCCGGTGCGAAACATCTGGTGTTGACCGACGAATTGATCCGGCAGATCATGATAAATCCGGGATTGGCGGATGTACTGCTTAAAGAAATGGCCGATAACGGGCTTTCTTTTTGCGATGCCCATGCGCCTTTCAATGACAACCGCAATCTGACTTGTCCGGATCCCGCCAAGCGCGGTATCATGCTGGCAAGACTTGAAATGGTCATCGATATCGCAACTTACATGCAGGCCGGAACCGTTACCGTTCATATCGGAGATAACCGGAACTCTGCCGAAAAAGCGACTGAAAAACACAAGATGTGGATCAAAGATACTATCCGCGAAATTCTGCCGCTGCTGGAAAAAAGAAAGATCGTCATGTGTTTGGAAAATATATGGCATTCTCCGGCAACACCTGAGTTTCTCAATGAACTTATGGAGGAATTCCCATCACCGTATCTCGGTATATGTTATGACTCCGGGCATGCCAATATCATGGATAAGGGCAGAGAATATGCAACAGGCGCGGCATACAATTCATGGCTCGCTATCGAAAATTGCAAGCAGCCGCCATGGGATGACAGGATCCTGGAAAAATTGCTGCCAAACATAGTGAATTGTCATCTGCACGATAATTCCGGATGGCACGACAGTCATCTGCTGCCGGGTGAGGGAAATATCGACTGGAAGAAAACTGTCGGATTATTGAAAAAAGCTCCAAGACTGAAAGTTGTTCAGGCGGAAGTCATAATCCCCAAAGAACACTCCATAAGCGATCTGGTGGCAAGTTTTGACCGCTTGATGCAGATGTGAATCGTAAAAAAAACAACGGCCGTACCGAAAATGCAGGTACGGCCGTTGCTTTTGTCATGAGATAAGCTCAGATAAAGAAACATCCGGTTACCGAACGCAGATACTGCCACGGTACATGGCCTTGTGATGTGTGTTTCACTTCAAGTTCGTGGATCGAGGTGATCTTGCCGGAAATGAGTTCTTCCAGAACTCTGGCAAGTTCACGGTAACGGGCACTCAGACCGCCCAAACGGATCTGCATGAGTTCCAATCCGTAAGATTTGAAACTACGGAGCCACTGAGTGCGGAACGCATCAGCAAGACCATCGATGGCTTCGAGGATCTCAGGGATCTCTTTCCCGGCAATGTTTTTCAGCACTTCGTTATCACGCTGTGCGTATGATTCAAGAAGTTTCTGCCGTAATTCGATTTTCCGGATCAGAACATTGGCAAGATTCCACGCGTAGTCGAAATCTCCGCAGTTGTGATCGGAACGGTGTTCTGCTGTAGCAGCGGCAACTTCCCGGCAGTTCTTCAATATCTGACATATTGGAGCTTCTTTTACCGGCAGTCCGGGAAGTTCGTTCCAGACGATACCAATGATCGGATCGTCCCACAATATGGGGGCACTTGATACTTTGATCCGGGTTTCCGGATCGGTCATGGTCAGCTTGCCGCACAACAGGTGAAGGTCATAGGAAGCTCCGCAGACAACTTCAAAGAGCTTCGCGGTTCTGTCGTGATCTTCGGTTACATTGTTGGCGGTGTCGGCGGCCCAGGCAAGACCGGCTTGCGCTGATTTGAAGTCGCAATAGCCGCCGTCATCGCCCCACATGGTCAGGACAAGTTCATCAGTACCGGTTTTACGGCAGGCGGAAATGCAGGGACGCACAGTTGCCATGGTGTAGTCGTAATCGGTCCAGTTCCTGATCCAGGTCCATACTCCGGAAGCCATTAAAGGGACATTGCCGTTGAGTTCACGGGTACGGTTGAGCATCTTGAGATAAGTTTCCTCGTCCCGGTGATAGTAGTCCCAGTAGGAAAGCTGCACCATGGAGGGGATCTCTTTTTTTACCGATTCAGGGATCTCTGCTCCGGTATCGTAATAGTTCATGTTTTTGTTGGCATAGCGGAAATACATGTCAGACCAGATGATCGGTTCCAGCTGCAGTTCACGGCAGATATCACACACCCGGTTCAGGTGGCGGTTGTAGACATTGAAGGGATTTTCATAACCGTTGAGGTCGAGAAATTTACCTCTGCCAAGTGTTTGAGTTTCATCCATGCCCAGATGTATGCGGCGTGAAGAAAGAGAGTCGCTCCAAAAGGTCAATATTTTTTTCAGCAGTACATAGGTGGCAGGTTCATCCACCAGCATGACATCGGCGGTATCTTTGACATTGTCATAAGCACTCCAGCGCAATACCGGTTCCACATGACCGAGGGCCTGTATTGAAGCGATCATTTCGATTTTCAATTTTTGTGCATAAGCATCGATTTCCCGGATCTCCTCCTGAGAATAGGCTCCGCGCATATAACCGAAATAAGGTTCATTTTCCAGCAAATAAGCGTCTTTTACATAGATCATCGCAGTATTGTAGCCCAACATGGATATGCGGCGCAGCCAGGATTTGAAACTGCTGACGGAAACTATATTGCCTCTGGTGCAGTCCAAAAGTATGCCGAATGTTTTGAAAAAGATATTTTCATCACATTCCTGACCGGAAAGCGCATAGGCAACTCCCCGGGCGGCCGATGATTCTCTGCCGTACTCCACCAGCCACGAAGTTTCGTTTCGGGAAACTTTGAGTTTTTCCGGAGTTTCCGGGCAGCAGCGGAAAATGATATTGGCGTTATTGCCTTCTCTCAGTGGATATTCTTCTGCCAGAGTACGCAGGACTTCGTGTAATCCGGACGGTGTCGTTGCAAT
>JAFVRT010000096.1 GCA_017504125.1 Lentisphaeria bacterium | reverse complement strand
GCGGTAACTGTACTTGCCGGAAGTACTATGATCCTCGACCGGGTAGGGTTGAAAGCTACTGACTTGACCTTGGGATTTCTCCACGGCAAATTTATCAAAGAATTACCGGAGCAGTATTTGAGTCTGGCTCCCTGCCGGGTGTTCTTGCTGGAAAGTCCGGATAAGAAGGAAGAAGTGAAGATTTGGATCTCAGCAGATCATTATTTCCCATTGAAAGCAGAATTTATCCGTAAAGGAGAAAAAAGTGCCTACCGGACTTTGGAATGTAACGGTTTTACCAAGCGTAATGAACTTTATTATGCCCGTTATGTCAATGTTGAAGGCCCCGGTTGGCGTACAAGGGTGTCCTTTGACCCTGAAAAAGCTGAACTTGGATTTTTCGATGTCAAGAATCCAGTCAATATCATGCGGCAACTGCCGTCAGTAAAAAAATAAGAAAGATCTGTTTTATGGCTATCCGTATTACTTTCCCCGGAGGAAGATGTAAAGCTCTCACCTTCAGTTACGATGATGGCAGGGAGTTTGACCGCCGTCTGGTAAAGATCTTCAATGATCATGGTTTGAAAGGTACATTTCATCTCAACTCCGGCAGATTGACGGATCCGGAGCGTTATGTTACATTGGAAGAAATTTCTGAACTTTTCAAAGGACATGAGATCTCCTGCCATTCTTTTTCACATCCTTTTCTCGAAAGGATACCGCGCACAGAGGTCATGCGCGAAGTGTGGCACGACCGGGAAATATTGGAAAAATATGCAAATTATCCCGTTACCGGCATGTCATATCCCATGGGAACATACGATGCAGAAATAGTGAATATGCTCAAGTGCTGCGGCATTGAATATTGCCGTACCACGGTTTCCACCTATCGTTTCGGAATACCGGATGATTTGCTTTTGTGGCATCCGACTTGCCACCATGTGAAAGCTCCTGAACTGCTCGATAACTTTCTGAATTACCGTTTCGGAATGGCGGTTTTCTATGTCTGGGGTCATTCTTACGAGTTCGATACCGCCCAAAATTGGGATCTTATGGAAAAATTCGCCGATCAGATCGCCGGGAAAAATGATATCTGGTATGTTACCAACATTGAACTTGCCCGGTATATAAAGGCGTTCCGGGCTCTGGTGATTTCTACCGACGGGCGCATGGCTTACAATCCTTCTGCTGTTACCGTCTGGGTCGATGCCGGACATGGAAGTATGCCGGTTCTGCCCGGAGCAACTGCCGCTTTGTGATCTATGAAAATAATTCATTTTTCCGATCCTCACGGTGGCGGGCCAGCCGAAGATTGGATGGCGTATTTCGATAAGCGGTGGGTCGGGGTATTCAACTACCGGTTCCGCCGCCGGTTTCAGCATGATCTTTCCAAATTGGAAAAGGCGGTTAAGTATATACTTGAAGTAAAACCGGATCTCGCTGTCTGTACCGGAGATTTGACCAGTTCCGGACAGCCGGGAGAGTTTGAACGGGTAAAAGCGATCCTCGCTCCCCTTGTGGAGTCAGGTATCCCATTGGTGTATACTCCCGGAAACCATGACTGTTATGTGAAGCGGCCGTGGTGTGTAAAAGCCATGAAAGATGCGGTTTACGAAGTCAATCAGCGGCGTTTTTCCTTTGATGAAATGCCGTGTTATTTGGAACTTGGCGGAGCAGAGGTGATCATGCTCAACACTTCACGCCCGTCAAATCTGCTTTGCTCATGGGGATTTGTTCAAGGCAAAGACAGCCGGAAAATCGCTGAAATATGTGAAAAAGAAAAAAAATGCCCGCGCATCCTGGTAACCCATTATCCTTTGATCGAAGATAACAAGTGGCTCAGGATACGGCACACCCTTTTCCGCCAGGGCAAACTGGTCAAACTTCTGAAAGAAGGAAAGATCGATCTTGTGCTGTGCGGACATGTCCACAAACATTTTCTCAAAGTCGATGAAACGGGACACGGTCAATGCTGTTCCGGATCAGTCACCCGTAACGGAAACATAGTGGAAATAGAGTGTAATGACGGGAAATTTGATTTCAAAACCATAGATTTGTAAAATGAAAACAACGCCAGTGAAAAAATTTTTGATAGTGTCTTTATCTCTGCTGATATAGGCAAGCGGATGCTGCAGTACAGCTGAAGAAGTGAAATTCCGCCAATTTTTCAGTTGGAATTATACCGGTAATGAACAGCGTGCCGCTAAATATGCAGAAGCCGGAGTTACAGATGTTCTTGTGTGTAACCGTAAACAATATGATCTGGCATTGAAATACGGCATGCGGCCTTACTGGAAATGTTTTACGCCTTCGGTCAGTATCGGTTTGCCGCCTCAGGTGATGTCACCGGATGAGGAAAAATATCAGGAGTATATTTCCGGTAAAGACCTTGACCGCAAGTTGTCCGGAAAAGAACGCTTAAAAATACTTCACAAACGCAGAATTGAAAAACAGCACCGTTACGGCGGAGAAGCTGTGGTTGAAATCGACACTCAATCTTCAAAAATCGGATGTTTTATCAGCGATAAGGATTTGAAAATTACTGGAAAGCAACTGGATTTGCTTTTGAAAGATGCTCCTGACAAAGCTGAGGGAATGGCTTTGGATTTTATCGGATATACCAATCATAAAGGATGTTACTGTAAAAATTGTCTTGCCGCGTATAAAAAATTTCTGGCAGACAGTAAACTTGCAGATACTCCGGAGTCCAAAGGTTGTTTTTACCGCGATCGTCTGGCGGCATATTACAACGCAGTTATCGACTATATAAAAAGCAAACGGCCGGATTTCAAGATAATCATCCATGTTTATCCTGATTTCAGATACGATCATTTGTACGGTAATCGGATCAAGGCGGATTACTGCGGTCAGACTGTAGCATGGTATTTCAAATGGAATCAGAAAAAGATCGAAAAATACACCAAATTTGTAATTGAACGCGCTAAAGACTATTATGCCAATGTTGAAGGGATGCCTTTTATAGGGCTCAATGCTGACAAAAACAGCAGTCTTGGCTTCAAAACTCCGGCAGAAGTCGAACAAGAGCTGAAAATTATTCTTGCGGCAGGCGGGCGTACCTTAATGGTCTGCAACGGCAGCGATATCATCAAAGACGGATATTGGGAAGTGTTCCGTAAATATTGCGGTAAGAAATGAAAAGTTCTGTTCTCTGTGAGGGAAGTTTTTTTCTTCTGGGGTAAGGACAGAAAAAGAAAAACTCCGGAAAAAGGGGGAGTTTGAGGCGGAATGACTTTTCCGCCCCGATATCTTTAAGCCGCACAGAGCCGAATAAAAAACTCCTGCCGCAAACATTTTCAAGATCTTGCCGCAGGAGAGTATATAATTTCAGAAACCGGTAATATCTCTGAAGGCTTCTTCCGCAAATTCAAAACCGGACAGCGCACTTTCCTGCAACAGCGCGACTGCTTGATTTTCTTTGTTTTCGCACAGCAGACATCTTGCTTTTTCAAGAGTGCGTTCATGGCGGCGGCAGAGTTCGGATTCAACTTCTTCCAACTGCGGAGTCAGTACATGATCGATCCCGCGGCTGCTGCGGAACTTGAATGCCCGCCTGGTCCATTCTCCGGAAACCCAATGGTCAGGCAATGCTCCGGCTCCGAAAGCAAAGGGAATGAAAATAGTGTTTCTTGCCGGTCCGCTGCAATGATAAACGGTGTTCAGAAGGGGAAAATCCGGATCAAACTCAAAAGTTGAGGTGGCAATGGTGGAGGGACGGCATACGGGGATCTGGCCCTGCGGCAGCATCCGTCCGCGATCACGGGTTATGGCAAAGCAGTTCTGCGAAGTAACACCACCGGCATTGACTGCAGCTCTCAGACCGTCCCGAACCATGTGTTCACGGACGATATTGTATTTGAATATATTTTCCGAAGCGGCTTCGGACATGGCTGTCATGCCGGGCAGATGCCACGCATTGGCCCGGATCATATAACCGAAATCAAGGTTTATATGCTGGGAACGCGCAGCGCACATTTCAGTTACTCCGGCATAAGATGATGTGGCATAAAGGAAAATGGAACCTCTGTTGCCATGGGAATAAGCACCGGCTTTCCGCATTTCTTCCAGCAGCGCGACACATTCATCCGGCGTTGAACATTGCTCCAGCATCAACCGGGCGATCATGGACGTGGAAAAACCGGACAGATTCCATTCTTTACACACTTCTCCGCTGTTCATGGCAACAGCAAGACCTTTTTCGTTTATACCCATACGCGGGTAGGGCAGCATGCGTCCGCAGGAACCAGTCCAGGCAAATTTTCCCGGAGTCCGGAAAAACAATGGCGCATGGTCATTCTCTGAATTATCCCGGTTTTTGTGCATGATGACTTTGCCGTTGGCAGTAAGTTCCGGCATCACGATCCAACTGGTGCAGTCAAACTTTTCATTGACCAGATTGATATATCCGAGATATTCCAGCATGGAGCGTTCCGGTAAGTCCAGAACTTCATCCAGCATCCGGAGTTCATCGAGCCAGTCCGGCGCGAAATTTTTTAGATGTTTTTCCATTTCTGTTATGGAAAACAACTGTTTTTCGGCAGATAAAAGAGTTCTTTTTGCATCAATTTTTTCCCTGATGCTTTCGGCACAGACTCCCCGGAAACGGCAATATTCCGCGACAGAGGATGCTGCATTGAGCGATAAAAAACCGGCAGAATTGAATTTCATTATATTATCTCCTAAAATATGGACTTAAAAAATTTTTCCGGCAGCGGCAAGGCGTGTCTGATTTATCTCTCTGAACGGGAATTCACTTCCGGGGAGCAAATATTCTTTGCTGCCGCCTGAATTGATGAAGTTTGTGATCCCCTGTTCTGAATCAGTAAGTTTTTCAAAGGTGAAACGGCAATCATGACGCGGGATATCAGGTTCCGGGACGATCCCCTGAAAGATATAATCATGCTCCGGAGCAACCTTGAAAAAGTTACGGAGATCATTGAAAAAAATCCTTTTGATATGCAGAGCTCTGTGCTGAAAACGCGCCTCGCCCAGACTGCAATTCATGTAAAGCGGCAATTTGCGTTCCGCACATAGCGCACAAAGTTTCAATACCGGCGTTGAATCCGGCATCCGGCTGCTGAGCGCGGGGGAAAACCAAACTCCGCGGTCATTATGTTCTGCAGCATCATCCAGCAGAACTTCAAGATTGGCAGATTCCGGATCGACTACGGCAAGCGGCAGGATTCGCCGGTATCGGCGGCATTGATGGCGGAATTTCCGGTTGGCATAAAGCAGATCAATGGAGAATACAGAATCAAGATCTACTGTGAAGCCACGGTCGATATTATTGGTTTCAAGCAGATGTTCCAGTTTTTTCGGAGTGATATTTTCCGCAGATGAAAAAGGCCATTTGCCGCAGAAAAGGAAGTGGTCTTCAGAGCAAAGATTTATTTCCGGTTCAGTTTTGTCAATAGTGGACGGAGGCGTTTGTGCAATATCGTGAATTTTATAGAGTTTCTGCGCATTTTTTCCGAGGATAAGTTTTTTCTCCGGTTCCGGGATCCGGGCCAGAGTTACCTTGTGGAGCTGGGAAACGAAACTCCGGCCCGGAGCATCAGAACCGAAAAGCAGACGCTCAGCCGGAACTTCTTTCAACAGTTCTGTTACCATGCTGCGGTCAGGATCAGTTCCGCTGATATCCCAGTACACATTACCGGAACAACGCTTGTACATGCCCGCAGAAACATGATAATTACCCCCGGAATGGGCCGCGATCATAATACACTCCGGAACCTGACGGGAAAGTTCCGCAAATTCCGCAATATTTATTTCTCCTTTGAGATTACCTTCCGTCCGGTTGAAAACATGGAGCAGAACAGGGAGATTCCGGCGGGAGGCGTAACGCAGTACCTCAGCCGTGGCGGCCATGGAGCTGCTGTCATCTTTGAGTGATATCCACAATTTTATGCCGACGGCACCGTCGGCAACGGCCAGATCTGCTTCCCGCTGCCAATCAGGTTCCTGCGGATTTATGTAGGCAAGAAAATAGAGCCTGCCGGGATTCAGAGCAGCCTGTCCGGCTGCGTAACCATTGGCACGGCGCAACGCCGCAGAATCCGGATATGCCCCGGCATCATTGCTGTTTCTGATGAAAACATCGGAAACGATCACCGCATCTATACCACACCGGGCTGCCCGGTCGACCAGATATTTGCCCCATTCTTTTTCAGGAATATCCAGCGAAGCTGGAAAATGTACATGACTGTCAATAATCATAGATATTTATCCGCAAATGATTCTTGCACCGGTAATATAGCATTGCTTAAAGTTTTTTCAAATCATTTGAGCAGAAAAATCATTATTTTATACTATTATGGATTGAAAAAAAATATATTGCATGATAAATTATCTCCAGACATATTTCAACAGAATGGAGATTTTATTGTTATGGCTTTGACTTGGGACAAATTAGATGGTTACAGAGCGCGGATAAAAATCGATCTGCCGCCGGGAGTTGTCGTTTATACTTCAAACTGTACTATGGCGCAGTCCAATCCGGTTCCGACACTGGTTGGCCGCATGACCTTTTTTGGAGATATTTCCAGTGCCAATGTTATCGTTGTCGGCAAGGATGATCATTTTATTTTAGCTGGAGCAGTTACGGCGTTCCGTTCTCTCACTATGCTGCGGGCCGTGTTTGACCGCGGCCGGATCGTCGCTGTAGAAGTGTGGCAGCCGGAGATCAAAGAAGGTGAAACGCCGGAAGAAATGGTCATTCTTGAAGGCAGTGACTGGCGGAAGCTGCTTTTTGAATATGCCGATATTGCCGCCCGTAAGATGGGAGTTGCGCCCATCAATTCCGAAAAGAATGTTACCGGATACTGTACATGGTATTACTACTACAAAGATGTAACCCAGCAGAATTCTATCGAAAATATCGAGGCCCTGGCAACAAACCGTTCCCCTTATGCTGCGGAATATGTCCAGATCGATGACGGATATCAGACATTTCAGGGCGATTGGCTGGATCAATGCGATACCTGGCCCGTTCCGATCCGGGATGTGGCAAAGAAGATCATCGATTCCGGCATGAAAGCCGGTATCTGGCTTATGCCGACTACGGCTTCTACCGCCAGTCGCGTGTACCGGGAACATCAGGAGTGGTTTGTTAAAAATTCTGTCGGTGAAAATGTTGTGCTGCCGGGGTGGTCCCCTGAACCGGATAATCTTTGGGCATGTCTTGATGCGACGATACCTGAGGTGAGAGAACACATTGCCAATGTATTCAAAACCTTCAGAAGTTGGGGATTTACCTATTTCAAACTTGACGGTCTTTACTTCGGACTGCAGGAAGGGATCCGGCGTGATCCTGATGCAACTGCGGTGAGTGCTTTCCGGCTGCTGCTTAAAACCATCAGAGAAGCTGTGCCTGACTGCGTCATCATGGCTTGTTCCGAACCGTTTATGGCATGTCTTGGACTGGTTGACAATGCCAGAATGAGCAATGATACCGGAAGAAGTTTCAAGTCGCCAAGTATTGATGCCGGAGCGTATTGCCTCGGTTGTTCAATACTTGATGCATTCCGGGTTTCTCTTTCCAACTTCTTTATGTTCGACCGCTGGTTCCGGGCAGATCCGGATGTGGTGATGGCCCGTCAGGACAATGCGTTTTACACTCGCAACGAAGCCAAGGTATCTGTACTTGGAGCCATTATGACTGGTGTTTCCTTTACCAGCGATCATCTTGGTACGATCAACTCCAACCGCAATGAATTGCTGGGTAAGGCTCAGAATATCAGGATGCGCGATGTTCAGCCGATGAATGCTGCTCCATGTATTTGGCCCAGAGAATTTGAAGGTACTGTTAACGGCAGCCGTGCCGTTGCGCTTGTCAACTATGATGATCGGCCCCGTACCTGGACCATGGAATCGGTTTCCATGCCGGAACGGTGTGTCGATCTTTTGGATGATAAAAAGGTCGTTGGAGAGATCACTCTCGAAGGACACGATGCTGTTCTGCTTGTTGCGGAATAAAATCTGTTTCTCAGAGAACTTTGTAAAAAGAACAACAGTTGCTCACCGGGGATTTCCGGCTTGAGGCAATTAAACGATATGGTGCAGGGAAAATATTTTTTCCCTGCACCATATTCATAAATAAACAAGCTGAAAAATCTTGTTTTCAGCGGACGAGTTTTTTAGCTTCTTTGATCGAATTGTTGAAACCATTTTTGATCTGTTTTACAGACTTGTCGGCATTACTCTGATTCTGATTGAAGTAAAAATATGCTGCCGCCGCTGCCAGCAGAACTGCAAAAATATAAATAAGTTTTCTGACCAGTTTGGCGTTGCCGGTCTTTTTCTTTTCTGTCAGCACATCGTTTGAACGGTCGATGGCTGAAGCGGCTTTGGCTTTACATTCTTCAGAACAATATGAATATTCTCCGTCGATAATCATACATTCTTCGCAAACCCCTTTGCCGCAGACGGCGCAGCGGGCCGCAGCTTCACGATCTTCATGATAGAAACAATTTGCCATATCAAACCTCCGTTATAAGTTTAGAGTGATTTTTTCTGAATTATACTTCAAAAACAAAATTTTTGCAACTGTTTTTTGGAAAAAATACTTTTTTATCTTATACACTCTTTCAAACCGGTAATTATCATCTGTACTGCAACTGCGGCAATGACAAGTCCTGTAAGACGGATCAATGGCCCCAGCGCGTGAACTTTACTCAGAAAACGGTTGATCGCCGGAGAAAAAAGCATGATGATAAAATTTATTCCGATAGCTGCGGCAAGAGAGATGGAAGTACTTAAAAGTCCGAACTCCGCAGTTCCTGAAATAGCCGCAGCAATAGTTCCGGGGCCTGCGATAAGAGGAGCTGCCAGAGGAACAAGTGAAATATCGGTAAAGTTTTCCGGCATACCGGGAGATTCCGATTTGGGGTGGAACTTCCCCTCCCGGACGGCACTCCAGCCGATCATGAAAACGATCAATCCGCCGGTAATACGCAGAGAATACATCTCCACTCTGAATATTCTGGTAAGCAGCAGATCTCCGGCACCGGCCAGGATTATAAGTATGACAAGTGCTGCCAGAGAGGACTTCCACGCCAGTTCAAAGATGTGGCGGCTGCTCAATGGCGGTTCATAGGACGAAAGAAACATAACTTTGCTCACCGGATTCAGCAAAGCCAGCAGATAGAGTGCATTTTCCGTCATCTTGGCGATAAATTCAAATTCTCCGGCTGCGATAAAAGGAGTTGGAAGCATAAGAAAACTGTTCTTTTATTTACCTGCAAATATTTCTTTGACACTTTCATGCAGCAGTTCCTGCATCAGAGGAACGACCCGCGCTGCAGTATCAGAGATGTCTTTGACCGAAAGCGGCACATTGGCAATTCCTGCTGCCATGTTGGAAATGCACGATATTCCTGCAACCTCCATTCCCGCATGACGGGCCGCAACCGCTTCTGTTGCAGTCGACATACCGACGGCATCAGCTCCGAGTTTTGCCAGCATGCGTATTTCTGCCGGAGTTTCAAATTGCGGACCGGGAGTTTGGCAGTAAATTCCTTTATGGAGATTCTGTCTGCAGTTGCGTCCGGCCTGTATGATCGACTCCTGCATGCCGGGCGAGTAAATACAGCTCATATCAGGGAAGCGTTCCCCGAATTCAGGAAGATTCCGTCCCCGCAGGGGAGAAGGCAGAAAAAGTTGTATGTGATCCTCGATAACCATGAATTCTCCCGGAGCGAAATCAGGATTTACGGCTCCGGAGGCATTGGTCAGAATTACCTTATCCACCCCCAGCATTTTCATCAATCGCAGCGGCATAACGGTTTCTTCCACAGGTAAGCCTTCGTAATAGTGGAGTCTTCCGGCAAGTACTGCCGGGATGTCCGCTATGTTCCCGAAAGTGAAAGCTCCTTTGTGAAATGTTGCCTGCGGGAATTCCGGAAGTGCAGAATACTCGATGATCTGCTTTTCTGTCATGATATCGGCAACTTGGGCCCAACCTGAACCGGGAACTATCACGATCTGCGGGCGGAAAGAACCGATTTCTTTCTGCAGAAAATCAAAAGCATTCTGCAGTCTTGCTGTCATATCTTGCATAATCTTC
>JAFVRT010000007.1 GCA_017504125.1 Lentisphaeria bacterium | reverse complement strand
CGGTCCATGCCCATGGTGGGGGAAAGGTTTTTGGAAAACTCCTCACCTGCCATACGGCCGTCCGGAGTGGCTCCGGTTTTTTCGCCCATGACAATAAACTGTCTGGCACAATGGCCGGAGGCTCCGAAAACTCCCCCTCTGGAATTGGGGCGGCCGTTGATCCTTCTGCCGGAGTAATGGGAAAGGATAAGTGCGTAAAGATCCACATCTTCAATGCCGTTGCCGAACTTGTCTTTGTCTTTCAGTATCCGGGAACGGAGTTCTTCGGCTCCTGCCCAATTGTTTTTCAGGATCTCTCTGAACTCCTGAAGTGTAAGTTCTTTTTGTTCAAAAACAAATTTTTTCACTGCCATCAAAGCATCAACCGCAGTACCGATGCCGCAGAGAAGGATCCCGGAGTTGTTGTATACATTACCGTTGGAAAAGGCATCCCGTCCGGTTTTCAGACTGTTGAGAATGGTGGCGGAATAAAGGGGCGACGGATTGACTTCGTGAAGCGTGGCCTCATTGCCGTTGGCACATTTGATGATAGTGTCGATGATGTCATCAAGATAGCGCAGATAGGATTTGTAAAAATCATCGAAACTTTTGATCTCATCAAGTTTGAGGGCCTTGCAGTTGACCGTGTAGCCGGTGGCAGGATCCACACCGTCGTTGAAGATCAGTTCAAAGATCTTCATATAATTGATATGCCCGGAACCGGTTCCGTTGGCGGTGCCGCGGGGACTGGTTTCGTAACAGCCGGTAACATTGC
The DNA here is from genome assembly GCA_017504125.1 of Lentisphaeria bacterium. Classification (GTDB taxonomy): domain Bacteria; phylum Verrucomicrobiota; class Lentisphaeria; order Victivallales; family Victivallaceae; genus UBA1784. The sequence goes on along the minus strand of JAFVRT010000007.1, from coordinate 3,361 downwards.
ATGTGCGGGCTTCTTCCTCAGACAGACCGCTGCTCATCTTTACCTTTTTGACATTGTCTTCCGAAACAAATACCAGACTGCTGTGGCCTTCCCGAATCATGCAGAACGCGGTATCAAGCAGTTTTTGGGGAGTGTTTTTGGCGACCTTGAGCTGGATTTTCGGAGTAGGGATATGGAGTTCGTCAAAAACATCAAGGATAAGGTAAGAAACATCATTGTAAAGCGTGGAGCCGTCCTTGGCTGTGCCTCCCAGATAAAACGGGTGGCCCCAGTAGTTGTCGATGGAAGCCCATTGCATAAGGAAACAGGTGAGGAATTCACGCATATCTTCGACAGTATAGCGTCCTTCTGCCAGGTCCCGCTTGTAGAAGGGCAGCAGCAGATCATCGAGATTTCCTCCCAGAGAGCGTACCTGAAAGTGGTCGATATGTTCGCAGTAAAAGAATTGCAGATATATCATCTGCAGGACTTCATAAAAGTTCCGGGGAGCTCCGGTACGGAGCTGCTCAAGGCAGGTGATTTCAGCTTCCACACGGGGGTTCCCTGCGTGATGAGCTTTGGCATAATCGATCAGCCGTTGAAGATTTTCCAACAGGGCCTCCAAGGTGATTTTCATGCCGTCGAAGTGGGCCGCGGCAGCAGGGGTGAGGGTCCCGTTTTTTTCATGTTCGCTGCGGAATTTTTCCAGGCGTGTCAGAAGACCGGGGTAGCCGAGAGAAACCAGAGCATCCCAGTCCGGGACTGAATGGTCGAAGTCTTTCCAGATCATGTGGAGTCCGGCTTTGTTTCTTTCGGCAGATATGCGGGCACATTCTTTATTTACAGTTGAGTCGATTTCATCGTTCCATCTGTAAATGATCGGAGCAAGGGGCCGTTTAAGACGGTTGTAGCAGCCGAAACCGGGGAATATATCATGTTCATTGACATCGATGAGCATGTTGCGGCACACATATTCAAAGCAGCGTGCTTTGACGACCGGTTTGGAAGTGCCGGATTTTTCAAGATCTTCAGCGTATTTTTTGACTGATTCGATTATTTCCTCATTGTTCATGCCGTCGGAATCGAATACCGGCTTACGGAATTTGTTTATAAGATATTCACGGTCTGCATCGAAGTTTTTGTAGAGCATGGTATATTCTCCTTTTTGCATGATTTTTCAAACTGCTCTATAATATAACGCCATATTACTGTGAAGTAAATGGAAAAAAAAACAATAAAACTTATACTTTTGTGATTGTAAAGGTGAGTATTCCGTGTTATATTTTATTGGAGATCAACTGAAGTGATATCGAATCGATGATTTTATTATGTGAGGTGTGAAAATGGGCGTCGACGGCAGATTGCAGGTGTTGCGTAATGCCAACTGTATGCAGCTGGAGCTTCAGCATTTTGCCAGAGGTACATGGCCGGTGAAGGCAAATCGTTTGGCCTCAATGGGGGTGAACCGTTTTTTTATCGTCCTTGCCAATCCCGGCGGCGCAGTATGTCGGGTGGCGGATGAAAAGAATTCTTTTGTGTTCACGCCGGGATATACCTATTTTATTCCTGCCCAGCATAAGATATACATGCATCTTGACAGCGGCCTTGAATTTATTTCAATACATTTCACTCTGGAGCTTTTTGAAGGTATCGAGATATTTTCGCGTATCGACAGGATCTTTGAATTTCAGGACACCCGCTGGCGTGATATGGCATTGAAAGCATTTGAGGCGCAAAATGAGATCATTGCAGCCGCGATGCTCCGGGGCACGGTTTCTGAATTTTCCTCATGTGTGGCAGAAACATTCACTCCGGGCGAGTGGGCGGAAATAACCACGCCCGCTGTATTTCAGAAAGAGCTTGATTACATCCATTCCCGTCCTCCGGCCTCGGTTACAGTCGAAGAACTTGCAGAATTACATGGTGTGAGCCGTGAAACTTTTTCCAGAAATTTTTCCAGAACTACGGGGATTTCTCCCAAAAAGCTGCTCAATGCGATCCTTTTCAACCGTTCCTGCCGTCTGCTGCTCCGCAACGATATTTCTGTCCGTGAAACGGCCTTTGAGCTGGGATTTTCCAATGAATACTACTTTTCCCGATTCTTCCGCAAACACGCCGGTATCGCTCCCGGAGAATACCGTCGCCGGTTCAGCTTGAAATAGGATCAAATGTAACGGTCGGTATATTCAAGGATGGCATCCCAGTTTTCCGGCGTTATGCCGTGGTCGCCGTGCCGCAGGTAGAATCCCACTTCTTTTCCGGTATTTTTTCCGCAGCCGGGGTATTCTGCACCGTCCAGACCGGAAGCTCCGAAAATACGCCACGCCGGGGAGGCCGCCGCACAGGAGGCAAATTGTCCTTCCGGATCTGCATAGGTATCTTCATCACCGGCTGCAATGTAAAGTCTTTTGGGCGCGATTGCAGCCAGAAGCCAATGAAAATCGAAAGGAATTTCCAATTCCCTGCCCACCAGTTCCGGGAAATTCCCCCGGAACCATTTGGGAGCCCACAACTTCAGCCACTCGAAGTTTTCTCCGAAATAATGGTGCATCATTTTATCGCCGCATGCTCCGGCTCCGCTGGAAATTATCATGGCCGGCCGGGGATCATTCGCCCCCAGCCACAATGCCGTTTTCCCCAGACGGGAGTGGCCGTGAACGATCAGACGCTTCATATCCAGTTCCGGGGAACACTCCAGACATTCGATAGCGCGTTGGATCCCCCACGCCCATGCGCAGATCTCGCCGGTATCCCGTTCCGGAGAGTTCCATTGCTCCTCAGTATAAAAGAAGCGCATCATACTGTCTTTGAAAGCCAGCGGATGATCCGGGAATACATCGTGATATGACATGGTTGCTGCGGCGTACCCCCGTTTCAGCACCCGTTCAAATTCCCAGCGTTCTTTCTGAAGACCACGGCCTTCTTCGCCGACACGGAACTCAGACCAGCGGCGGGAACCGGGGATCATTGCCGGATATGGGACAAACGGGTAAAAAATCACTCCGGGATCATTTGTAGTGGAGTGGTTGCCTTTGAAATTCAAACCGAAAAATACCGGAACTTTTTTTTGTATTCCCGCCGGAATGTAAAGCAGCAGATGCAAAATCTGTTCCATACCTTTATGGCGGCAGATGATATCGGTCTGCCGCCGTATGGCCAGACCGCCGAAAGCACTTTCTTCCGAAACAGTTTTGTATGAAATTTCCTCACACCGGGGCGGAATATTCCCGAACACCATATCGCGGAAAGGAGCTTTCAGCTGTTCTCTGACAGTTTCATTGAATTCAAACGGGGTACATGTTCCATCAAAAGGCAGAGCCGGGATCTGCCAGGGGGGGATGGCAGACCGGGAAACATTCATTCTTTCTGCGATCTCCTGTAT
>JAFVRT010000095.1 GCA_017504125.1 Lentisphaeria bacterium | reverse complement strand
CCATGCTCACTACGGCCATCATGCCATTCATGAATGGTATATTGCTGATACCTGTTGGATTCCTTGCCACAAAAATCGGTATTCACCGTATGCTCGTATGGGCGTGCACTATTTCTGCCATGGGATATTTTCTCATTGTAGCCACGCCCTTCTTCGGCAGTTGGGGAGTGGCAGTAATGATAATCACATTGACGATATTTTCAGTACTCCATACCGGCTATGTTGCATGCTGGTTTCCATTGCTTGATACCATTCTCACTCCTGAGCGGCGCGGAATGTATCTGAGCAAGATGCGTTTTCTGTGGCAGCTGTCATCAGTTGTGTTTCTCTTTACAGTCGGTAAACTTCTCCCCAAAGAACCTGCCTTATGGCAGCTGCAGCTGGCTCTGCTGGCAGCTGCGATAATATTTTCCGGGCGTGCCTACTTTTTGTCCAGAGTGCCGGTATTCATTCAGGAAAAGAAAGAAAAATTCGGATTCCATGACGGCCTTACCACAGCCTTGGGAAACAAAGCTCTCACCGGATATTCGGCTTATCTTTTTGTATTGAATCTTGCGGCTTTCGGTACCATACCGCTCTCTGTCCTCTATCTGAAAAATCATCTGAAAGCTCCGGATAACATCATAGTCATCATTTCTGCTGTAACCTTTGGCGGCATGCTGCTGGGGTCGCTTCTTGCCGGAAAAATCATAAAAAAGATCGGTATCAAAGCCGTGATCCTTCTTATTCATGGAACTTTCTGGTTCACCAATCTTTCTTTGTTTTTCATCGGCAGCGGCAACAATATCACCTACGCCATAATAACTCTGCTCATGCTGCTCTATTGTTTCACCTATGCAACAGCCAATATCGCCACCACCAGTGAAATGATGGCGTTGGCGACTCCCGGAAACAAGACTATGGCCATGGCCTTATGCGGATCATTTTCTTCCGCAGGCGGCGGACTTTCGCGTGGAATTTCCTCTCTGGTGCTGGGGGCCGGGATCCTTGCTCCGGAGTGGAGTTTTGCCGGAATAAAATTCTGCCATTACCAGACCATGTTTCTGGTCTATGCAGCGGCGATCATGTTTGCCGCCCTGCTGCTGATAATCGTTCCGGCGGTGATCCCCAACGGCAAATACGATTACGGTCTGAACCGCTGATTACTTTTTCCCGAAAGGAATGAAAAGGATATGTCCTGAGCGTTTACCGTTTTCGTTACGGAAATGCAGGCCCCGGTAAAGGAATGACCATTCAGAACCTTTTTCATCTTCATTTACAGTAACAAATGGGAAAAACGATAAAGATGAGCGTTCACCTTCCCGACGGTAACGGAACAAAAACTCCAGTATACTGAAATGTTCTTTTTCGGCCGACTTTTCGCCTCGGAGTAAAAAACACAGTACTGACCATTTCCGGTGATCCAGCGCGCTGAAACTGTTAAAAATGACAGAATTGAATTGTGATGTTCCGGCAAGATAAATATGTTTTTTCAAAAGTTCTTCTCTGGCTTTTTGGGTATTTCCCTGCCATTTGATATTGAAGACGGCCAAATCCGCTTTCAGCTCCGAATCAAGTTTTTCGATTTCCTTTTTCAGCTTCAGATTGCTGAGGCTCAGTTTACCAAATTCTTGCAGCAGAGGTTCGCTGCTTGCCTCAAGAGCCTTGAGATCTTTCAAATCCGGCAGTTCAACACCGGTAATTTCAGCAGCCTGCCGTAAAAATCCGGCCCGTTTACCGGCTATTTTTGTATTCGTTTTGTAAGTCCGGTTTCTGTTTTCATATACCTCAAGCTGCCGCAAAAGTTTATCAAGAGCGGCTCCCTTTCCCTGCTGACGGGGCAGATAAAAACGACCTTTTCTGTATGATGCAAGGATTCCTGCAAAGTTATAGATGACATACTCCTGTGCTGCATGAAATTTTTCTTCTCGCAGCACTTCTTTTTCCAACACTTGAACTTTTTGTCTTTTCGCTCCTCTTTCCATGTAAAGCGGGAACAAGATACTTTTGGTGGTCTTATGATTATTTTTGTCATGATATTGCCATGAAAGAAAAGGCAGACAATAGAAAAATTTACGCCTCGGATTTTCTCCCCATCCGCTCAATAAACAGTTGAGATAGAATGCGTTCCCGTCTTCTCCGCCTTCATAAAAATACAATGGCAGAAATCCGTGTCCTGAACTTCTCAATTCTGCAGGTATCCTGCCGGAATATTTGAGATACTCCAGATAGAAACGCAGTTGAGCCGCATCTTCTATTGACTCCGGCAATTGGACACCGTACCGCTTCAGATGATCGTTACAATTCAAGCGGAAAAAATTTCCGGAAAATTTACCATTGTACCGCATCCCGGTGTAAACAAGCGGACGCAATTCATCTGCCGGATGAGTCAAATACTTTTTATGGACGGCAGTAAGCAGCGGCAAAGATAAAAATTCTTCACGGCCAAACCTTTTCTCATAAAATGTCAACAGCAGCGGCGATGAATGGTAAGTACGGTTCCGTACCGTCCCCTTCCCCCACAGCGGAGTCGTCAGCACCTTTTTGACTTTGCCGCTGCGGTAAAGAATTTTCAGTATATCAAATTCATCTTCTTCCTGAGATATTTTTTTATGAAACAGCGGAAATATCCCGTATTCCCGTCCGGAAATCAGGTTGGAAAGCTCCTTTTTCAATTCCATAAATCCGCTATGATCTTTTACCGTTTCCAAACCATAGTCCCGGCAAAAAAGATCCACAAGCAATCTGTAATCGTTGAAATTATCTTTTTTTACATGATCCAGAATATGATAAAGTTTCATTTTCCGTTCTTCAGCTTTATAAAAAACACCACCGGCCAAAGTATATTCCCGTTTCGGTTCAGTACTTTTCCAATAAACCGGTCCCAGTATCGAGATTATCTGCCTGTCTATGCTGTTTTTACGGGAGTAAAGCAGAGAATAAAATTCATCTTTACCCTTGTAGTAAAAGGGAATGAAAAAATGCTTTTCCGGACTTCGCCAATACCACAGCGGAGCCACGCCCCAGACAAGATTTTTGTCAGAATAGTTTCGATACCACCAAACAGGCCCTATTATGTTGCCGCTGTCGCGGGAAAACAGAAAAAAAGGAAACACATATGTAACTTCCCAATATCCGGGACTTGAATATGTCAGCGAAGGAAAAATATACTTCCATCTGCTCCCCCAGTGCAATATCGGAAAAATACCCCAGCTTCTCAATTTGCCATTCTCTTTATTCCAATACGCCGGCCAGCAATATCCGCCATCAGGAGCAGCTTTTATCAACGGAAACACTCTGTAACAGCCGCCTCTCAACCAGAATGGACCGTAAAAAGAAAAATTTTTGGAATAGTGAAAAAAAGGAGCAACGCCGTAAAACTCTTTTCCCCAGTAGGTATT
>JAFVRT010000094.1 GCA_017504125.1 Lentisphaeria bacterium | reverse complement strand
GAAAAATGCAAGTGATTTTGCAAAAGTCAATCGAGAAATGCAAGATTTTTACGCAAATTCGATGGAGATTTGTTTTTATACTCCCGTGGGAGTAGTTGCAAGGACTTGTCGGAGTTATGAAACAGCGGAATATGCCCCACCAACCAAGGCTAAAAACCGTTTTACAGAGAGATGTTTGTATTGTGAATAATATCAAGCGGTTATGACTTTTTAACAGCAGAAGGAGTACTCCTTTCTGTCCCCCACCAAACAGAGAATTAGAGACTCCTTCACCGAGGCTACGGAGTCCAAGGAGGGTTTTAGAGAATTTCCGTTCTTTTGCAAAGTCCTTTGTGGTAAGCACTTTTACGGCACAAAAAAAGCCAGTCGAGTGACTGGCTGAAATTCATTTGGTAGCGGGGGCTGGAATCGAACCAACGGCCTTCAGGTTATGAGCCTGACGAGCTACCACTGCTCCACCCCGCAATGTCATGTGTTAAATATAGCATCAATTTACCGGTTTGTCAAATGCTTTTTTAAATTTTATCCCATTTTTTCAAAATTAATCTTTTGGTTAATTTTGATATTAATCTTTTAATTAATAAAATCCATCAAGGCAAACTGTTCATGAAATACAACAGAAATGACTCGTACAGAAAATAACAAACAATGACAGACAAACAAAAATTTCAGGACACAACGCAATATGCAGCGTAAACAGAGAATTCAAAAAACAGCCAGATCGGAAAAAGACAAAAAAAATGGCGAGAGAGACGGGGATCGAACCCGCAACATCCACCGTGACAGGGTGGTACTCTAACCAATTGAGCTACTCCCCCGCGCAACTGAAAACTGTTGTTTTTCGTTTCGCAGTATTCATAATATAATCCAAAAATCTGAAAAATCAAGCCGGATTTAAAAAAAATCTCGAAAATATTGAAAATATATGCCGGAAACAAATTTTAAGATCATAAAAAACCCTCCGCAGAACGCAGAGGGTAATGAAAATACTTGCAGCTTATTTGAACTGCAGCACGCTGGGATCGTAATCCGACGGTGCTTTGAAGCCCAACAATTCAATGCAGGTCGCCGCCAGAGAACTGATCCCAAGTCCGGAACGAAGTTCAGCAGAATATTCGCCTTTGCTTTCAGGATCGTAGACGATACAGGGAACCGGATTGAGCGAATGACTGGTCTTGCGGGCAATCTGTCCTTCAGAATCTACCTTGACCTTACCGTCTTTACCGTGTTCAAACATGTCGTCAGCATTACCGTGATCCGCAGAAATGACCAGAACTCCGCCGGCAGCAGATACCGCATCTCTGATCCGGGCCAGACAGAGATCAAGTGCCTCAAGAGAAACGATCACAGCTTCAAGATTGCCGGTATGACCGACCATGTCCCCGTTGGGGAAATTCAGACGGATCATCTGATATTTGCCGGAACCGATCGCATCAACCACCACATCGGTGATTTCTGCACACTTCATCCAGGGACGCTGCTCAAAAGGAACCACATCAGAACGGATCTCCAGGTATTCGTCAAGAGTTTCGTCGAATTTGCCGGAACGGTTGCCGTTGAAAAAGTAGGTCACATGACCGTATTTCTGGGTTTCACTCACCGCCAGCTGGCTGATACCGGAACGACAGAGATATTCGTCCATGGTACGGTCGATTTCAGGAGGATTCACCAGATAATGAGCAGGAACATGCAAGTCGCCGTCGTACTCCATCATTCCGGCATAATAGACAGCAGGAACACGCTTACGGTCGAATTTGTCGAACTCAGCTCCGGCTTCAAAGGCTTCGGTGATCTCCAACGCACGGTCGCCGCGGAAGTTGAAGTAGATCACAGCATCATTGTCTTCAATAGCACCAAGGGGAGTCTTGCCGTCTTTGGAAATGACAAAGGCAGGCAGATCCTGATCGATCGCACCGGTTTTCTTACGGAGATCTTCAATTGCTTCATGGGCGGAAGCGTAGAAATCACCTTCACCCAGGACATGGGTCTTCCAACCATCTTCCACCATTTTCCAGTTGGCTCCGTAACGATCCATGGTGATGACCATGCGGCCGCCGCCGGAAGCGATGGCGTAGTCGGCAGAATATTCTTTGTTGATGTCGGCAAGGAATGCCTCAAAGGGATCCACATAATCCAGCGCAGAAGTTTCAGGCACATCGCGGCCGTCCAGCAGAATGTGGATACGCACTTTTTTCACCCCGGCAGCAGCGGCGTTGCTGATCATGCCTTTGAGGTGGGAAATGTTGCTGTGGACATTGCCGTCGGAAAAAAGTCCGATGAAATGCAAGGTGGAGTTTTTATCCTTGACCTGAGCAACAGCTTCTTTCCAGGTATTGCCTTCAAAAAGTTTTCCGGACTCCACAGCTTCTTCCACCAGCTTGGCTCCCTGGGCGAAAACCCGGCCGCAGCCGATAGCGTTGTGGCCGACTTCGCTGTTGCCCATGTCAGCATCAGAAGGCATTCCCACGGCGGTGCCGTGAGCTTTCAAACTGGTGCAGGGGGAGTTCTGCATGAGAGAATCGAGTACGGGAGTACGGGCAAGTTTCACGGCATCGCCGTCAGCATATTTTCCGAATCCGACACCATCGAGGATCGCCAGCACCACCGGGCCGCGCCGGGGAGTGAAGGCGGTATTTTTTTCCAAAGCTTCGATCATTTTTATTCTTCCTGAATTATTGTATTTGTATTCGCTGTCAGCCGCGCCGTCCTTCACGGTGGGGGCCGACGATACCTTTTTTAGTGTTGGCACAGAAGTCGAGGAACTCTACAACTTCCGGAGTCTGGGGCAGCTCGGTCCGGATTTTTTCGAGAGCTTTGCCGGCAATCAGACCGCTGCGGTAATAGATCTTGTAGAGTTCTTTGATGTTTTTGATGGCTTCTGCTGAAAAACCGTTACGGGTCAAACCTACGATATTGATGGTCTTGACACCGCCGTTACGGCCTTCGGCGATCATAAAGGGAGGCACATCAAGAGAAAATGCAGAACAGCCGGAAACCATGGCAAAACGGCCGACCCGGCAGAATTGATGGATCGCAACCAGACCGGAAAGGATCGCATTGTCAAAAATCTGGGTATAGCCCGCTGTACAGGCACTGTTCACATAGATCACATTATTGCCCACCTGACAGTTATGGGCGACATGGGACTGAGCCATGAACATATTGTGATTGCCGATGACGGTGCAGGTGTCCGGTTTGGTTCCGGTGTGGGCGGTGAAACCTTCACGGAAATCGTTGTCGTTTCCGATCTGCAGATAAGTTTTGGCTCCGGGTTCGACGCCATGATCCTGAGCAGGGCCGCCGAGAGTGGCAAAGGGATGAACCACATTGCGTTCACCCATGGTGGTGTAACCGTCGACTACGCAATGGACCAACAGACGGCAGCCGTCCCCGATCTTCACATTGGGACCGACATAAACAAAGGGACCGATTTCGACTCCGGCACCGATAACGGCACCGTCGGAAACAACTGCGGTGGGGTGAATACTCATTTACAGCCTTTCAAATTGTGGTTGATATTGAAAATATTATATGACATATAATATACTACACCGTACCGCTTTTCGCAAGTCGAACAGCAGAAAAACTTGCATAGTTCACAGCTGCTGTACAGCCGTTCAATATCCGCTCCAATCGAACACCACACCGAGCAGATCAGGATCGCGGTTGAAAAGACGGTCATATATTCCCGGAGCATCGGCCGGATCGGACTTCATGGTGATGAGATCGCGGCTGCTGACTTTTCCGGCATTCATAAAACGCAGCAGCGTTTTCATATCATCGCGCATGGTCCACACGCCGGGACGGCCGTCGTTGAGAGGACGGGCCATATTGTGAGCTCCAAGCACCGTAATTCCGGGACGGTGCACCAGATTGTAGAAGTCGATATTTTCTGTAGGAGTGCGGGAACAGCCCACCAGAGAGATCCTGCCGCCGGGGGCGGTGAGCTGCAATCCCTGAACCACCGCCTGAGGATTGCCGGTGATCTCGATAACGCTGCTGCATCCGCCGCCGGTCATGGCTTTTATTTCTTCTTCCAGTCCGGACATATCGGGGGAAAATGCCGCATCGGCACCGCGTTTGAGGGCGATATTTCTTCTGGCGACATTGAAGTCGAGAGCTATCACCGGCAAAGCACCGGAAAGTGCCGCAGTCTGGACAGCAAACTGTCCCAGCAGCCCCAGACCCATGACCATTACAGATTCACCAAGTTCGACCCGGCAGCGGCGGACTCCCTGGAACCCCATGCAGCCTACCACGCAAAAGACCGCTTCTTCAGAAGCAAGTTCCGGATAGTCGATCCTGACCACTTTGGACGCCGGCAGTTTCTGATAGCTGCGGTGTACGCTGTGATAACACAGACAACGGTCGCCGACGGCAAAGCCGGCAACATCAGGAGCGCATTTCAGAACTGTCCCCACAGCACTGTAGCCCAGCGTGGCCGGATAGGAAAAAGTGCCACGGTTGGTATTGCCGTTCAGACAGGCAAATTCTGTTCCGGGAGAAATGAGAGTGCAAATGGTTTTGAGCAGGATCTCTCCCGGAGCAAGCTCTGTGTTGAAATCGGTTTTCCGGAATTCGGCTTTTCCCCGATCTACGAACTGAATAGTTTCCACCTTCATGAGCATAGTTCAAAAATCTCCTATCAAGGTCAATGGATGTCTGCGTTCTTCAAGAGGCAGTTTTATTCTGCAGCCCTTCAACGCTGACAGATACACTCCGGAAATCATTTCCAGCGAATCCTTTGCCGATTCCACTCCGGCAGTAAGGGGAGTGCCTTTTTCTATGGACTGCAGCAGATCCCAGGCGGCACGGCGGTTGTTTTCAAAGAAATAACGCACTGCATAATTTTCCGGATTGGCTCCGCAGCGGCGGATATCGATTTTTTCTGCGCCCGGTATTTCCGGAGGCTCCGGAAGGGAAACTGCGGTAAAATCAGCATCATCTTCTATCGGGACAGGAAAAGTACGGCAGATACGCAGATCCCGTGTGCCGGTATAACGGAGCGTCAGGGCACCTTCCGTACCCCAGACAGTCAATCCCATGCGTTTTTCGCCATCGGGAACTCCAAGACGGCTGCTTTCAAAAGTTCCATTCACGCCGCCGGGGAACCGGAATCTGGCAAAAATTTCATCACCGCCGCATGGACCGACCGGTTCCACAGTAGGAAGTACTTCACCGGAGGCGATATGTCTGCCCTGACAGCGGACTTCGGCCATGACCTCCTCAGGAGCTCCGAAGATCCAGCTGGCGGCATCAAAAAGGTGAGTTCCCAGCACCATCATATCTTCACCGCCGCCGCGGTGATCTTCTTTGCCCCGCATGATGCAGTTCACAACTTTGCCTATCGCTCCGGTATTTATCAGGCGTTTCATCTCTCTGAAAGCCGGTGCAAAACGGGCGAGGTGGGCTATCTGCACTTTGAAACCGGTGCGGCGGGAAAGCTCCGCCAGTTCATCGGCCTGCCGCAAATCTGCAGCGAGCGGTTTTTCGCATAGTACATGACAGTTGTGTTCGAGGGCGAATTTGATCTGTTCGAAGTGATCATCCACCAGACGGGAACACAGTACAGCGATATCCGGTTTTTCCTTCAATAACATTTCGCGCCATGAGGAATAGAGTTTTCCGGCTCCGGCGAGAAGGTATGTGTTTCCGGGTTCCGGATTGCAGTCGGCCAATGCGGCGATCTCCACGCCGGGCAGACCGGTGAAGGCAAACTGTGTATAATGACCGGGAAGCCTGTTGGCACCGGTTTCAAAGATGATACAAACTTTTTTCATTTTTCAGACCAGTATGGGGAATGGGTTATTTTCCGACTTTACACCTATGCACTCCATTTCCACCAGCCATGCCGGACGGCATACAGGGGCCTGCAAAGTAACCAACGGAATATTTCTGTCAAGGCCGCAGCGGAATATTTCGTCATGAACTGTTTCCGCATCTGCGGTGTCCCGCAGATAAAGCGTGGCGCATTTCAAGTCGGAAAGATCTCCGCCACCCTCAGAAACAAGAGCGTTGATATTTTCAATCATTCTGCGGGCCTGACTGCGTACATCACCGGGAAAGAGCACCGCTCCTTTGTTGTCGATACTGGCAGTTCCGGAAATAAGATAATGGCTGCGGTCGCCCCAGATCATTCTGGTGCCCCGCTCGAAACTCACCCCGTATATGGCGGTGGGACTCAAATTTTCGAGGGCATAGAGGAACTGTATCTGTTCCCGTTTGATGCCGCTGAAACTCAATGAATCCATTCTGACCAGCCGGTAAGGATCTTCACATTGTCCTTCGATCCCGGTACTGGTGATGAAATGGGTTTTGCTGTTCATGTTCCGGGTGGCGAAATAATCATTTCTTGCCTTCACCAGACCGGCGTAGTTGTTATCAACATCTTTGCAATAGATCCAGGTGCGGATCGTATTGAGCTCCACTTCGAGATTTTTTGATGTGATGAACTCGTCCAGTTCAGCAAATTCAACAGCCATTTGATCATAACTGCCTTTTTTGACTGTTTCTGTCTGGAACCAGTATGGAGTATAATGTTTCATTTGCCGCCAGTTTTTCCAGCACCAGCACTCCAGAGCGACTCTGGAATTCAGGGGTTTCTGGCCCACTACTGAAATGAAAGAACCGCGGTTGGCGATGCGCTTGCGGAGCAGATCCGACTGGTTGGCGGGATCGCTCAAATGAAAACGCAGCAGAAATTCATCATTCACGGTACATCCGCACTCAGCCATCGCTTTGGAATATGCTTCAAGCAGCAGTTCCAGATCTTCAGTGAATCCTGAAGTACATGGGGCTGTCCCGGCAAAGAAGTGTTCTTCGATGCCGCCTGACGACGATATGAATTGAGCGTGTGTTATCATAGAATCACCTTACACTTATACGGAGCACAGGCATGTGAAAATTACTGACCGACTTACGGATGCTGCCGTCGCGGTGTTTGTAGTCAAAAGTATATTTTACCCTGACGGCCTTGTTTGCTGTAACTGCAGGAGCATTTTTGGCGGCGGTGAAGATCAACTGATATGTATTGCCTTTTTTCACCGTTTTCAAAGTTACGCCTTCGGGAGCTTCCGGCAGAGTGAATTCTGCTGCGGGTTTGAAATGGCTTTTGAACGGAGCGTAATTCACATTGACCTTGAAACTCCCGCCCCGTTTCAGCGGAACACGGAAATTGAACTTGGGCGGAAATTTGAATCTGTCGCCGTTGCCGTGAATCCAGATTCGGAACATCATGATCCGTTCCGCCGGTACATAATGGGTATATGCAAAGGCCTGCATGGCGGCATCGGCACCTTTGACCGGGATACGCAGTTTGCCTGAAACGGCCCACAGTTCGGGATATACCGGTTTGAGTTTTCTGGTCCAGTACGACGAAAAGCCGATGATGCTTTCAGAAGCTCCGCCGGGAATGGAGCTGATGCCGGAAATAGTGATATTTTCCGCTTTTTTGAGTTCCAGAGAAATTTCCCGGTCGAAACCGTCAAATTTTTCCATCACCACTTTGAATACATCAGTTCCGGTATCCAGCGAGATCCACGGTGCCGAAGGAACAAGATAGACCTGAAATCCGGGCCGGGGCCGGTCGATACGCAGGAAAAACTGATGATCTCTGCCGCCTGTTTCTGCAGTATCTGCAACTTTGACTGTATATACGCCGTCTTTGGCCGGAGTAAAGCAGATGAAGGAATCCACATGCTGCATATTGTACCCGACATTGGGGCGTTCAAAGTCGTCATTGACGGCGATCTCTCTGCCGTCGGGATCGTAAATTTTCAAGATGGAGTCCAGCGGCGATCCCAGGCGTCTGGCAAAGATCTCTGCCACAATTTTTTTACCTTTGACAGCCTGGAATGTGAAGATTTTTTCTGCTCCCGGAGCAGGGATCGTGCCGGAAATCATTACCGGAGGACGGAGTTTTTTCCCGGCTGCGGCATGTTCGCATATTTCAGGTATATCCATTGCAGGAGCAGTTATGGCACTGCGTTTGTACTTGCCTCTGGCCGCATCGATCCGGTAGACGAAATCTTCCCGTCCGCGGTAGAGGGCATCCCGGATCTCCAAAGTATAGAGGGCATCGGCAGGAGCGGTGAATTCCAATACCGGATCGGGATCAAAGTAATTGTCATCGGCAAAAGCGAGTGATCTGCCTTTTTCATCTCTGATTTCCAGCACCGGCTGAAAATTTCCCGGCACACCGTCACCGATAAAGGGGTTCAAATCACGGCCTTTCAGCTGAAAATTTACCGTTTCCCCCTTCTTGAGTTTGAACTTGAAGTGATCGACTTCACCGGGTTCTATCTGACCGTTTATCACAGACGGAACAGTAAAAGTTACAGGAAGCCTTTTCAACGGCGGCATCTGGTAGTTCTGTTCCCTGAACTCCGGAACTTTGCCGATATAGAAACGCATGGGATTGGTACTGCGGAGATTGCCGCTTGAACCGATCAAACGGAATTCTCTTGCTCCCGGTTTGGCATCGGGGGCGATCTGAAGTGTCAAAACCAGTTTCTGTCCGATAGCCGGACTGGCCTGCAATGAATTGGGCCGTTCAAAAATCCCCTTGCAGGCCAGAGAAAGCATCAATGGATCAAGATGATCCAGTTCTTCATGAAATCTGCTGTAACGCCATACTCCGAATTGTTTATTGATGCGGCGGGGCTGGTTTAATTTGCCGGAGTAGACCTGACGCATGTATTCTCTGACCCACTGGTTCTGTTCCCAGCATCCGGGATAGAATGTGCCGGGAGCGTTCTGCAGTTTGAGCAATTTTACTCCGCCGCCTGAAACAACGATGTCCCGTATCGGCCAGAGGGCCTGTCCCCCGACGATCACCTGTATCGTTTTACCGGCCTGTCCGCCTGCCGGATAAATATAACCGATGGTGGTTCCTGAAAGGACGGCCGCTGAAACGGAAGCCAGAAAGATCATGGATTTTTTCCGGAAGTTATTCATATTTTACGCTGCCTTTCCTTGTTTGTCAGTGGTGGTAGCTGAATTCAGCGGTGTTGACGAGAGCCCAGAAAAGATCCGGCCAGATTTTCCATTTCTCCCTGCGGCTGAGTTTTTTATGATATGCGGTAATGGCCTTCCGTTCTTCCGGCTCCGGATAGCGTGAAAGCACAGTGAGATAAGCCAGATCCATCATCTGATCCATGTTCAATCTGCCGCGCAGTATCCTGCCCGGCATTCTGGAGATTTGCTTGTAAAGCACGCCGGAGTTCATCAAATGGAGCCGTTGAGCTCCGGTGGAGTTATTGTTCCGTTCCTCAAATTTTCCGGAGTCTCTCGGTGAACGGCCGAATTTATCCAGAGTGCCTGTGGACATACTGCCGTCGGCCAGAGATACCGCAGGAGTGTTCCGCGGAATATAAGTGAAGGGCTCCGGAATAACACTTACATAACGCTCATAGGAGTTGGTGAGTGAACTCAAAGCATCGCTGATTATTTCTGATTCCAGACGCCGTACCGGGTAAACGGCAAAGTATTTTTCTTTCCGGGCAAGTTCTTCTTTTTTGCACCGCCAGCCAACCTGCCATGCTCTTGAATTGAGTATCAGGCTGTAAAGTTTTTTGGTTGAGTAGCCGTTTGCTCTGAAGTAATCGCTCAAAAATGTCATAAGTTCTTCATCAACAGGAGCATTTGCTGCAGGTGCAGTTTCCCTGCCGAAAATTCGGCTCCACAATCCCTGCTTGCGCGGCATCGCCATGTCATCGGCGGGATTGGCAATGCCCGCACCGAACATCCAGTACCATGCCCGGTTGACATAAGCGCGGGCAAAAAAGGGATTTTCATCGTCTGTCAGCCAATCGGCAAATACCCTGCGGGGATCTGTTCCGGAGGTATCAATGGTAAACTCCGCACCGTCTGGAGTCCGGCATTTCAGAATAGCCTGCCCCGGATCGTTGTAAACGATCTCCTCTTTCCATTCTTTGGTGGATTTGAACCTTATCCTTGAAAAGAAGGCTTCAAACTTCTTTCTGTCGGCATCAGACAGGGCCGTTGTGCGGAAATTCATCAATGCCAGAGCAGTTCCGGCCGCCAGACCTTTGGGGGTACGGTCGGCATTGGCCCGGAAAAAGTTGGCAGGAGGCACACGGAAATTGCTTCCGGAAGATGTGAGCAGTTCCCGTGCCGTCTGCCGCCACGACCGGTCTTCGATAGTCAGAGTGTAAAAATAACGGTGGTAACATTGCACCGCATTGGGCCACAGATTTATGGGGAACTCCGATTTGATCCTGAACATATCTGCGTAGCGCATGGCCATGAGGAGTGCAAAATCCCCGGAGTCCAGATATTTTTTTATCAGCAGCGATCTTTTGCCGGGAGTTTTGTCAGCGATAAATTTTTTCAGCTCGCTGACTTGGGGCAGCTTTCCCCTTACCCGGAAAGAGAGGCGGCGGAAGAATTCGGCATCTCCCACGACCGGTGCCGGGGTTATGCCATGTTTTTTCCAGCATTTTTCCAATATGGCATCAAGTTTCAGGAGTGCTTCTTTTTCCGCCTCAGCGGCGGGAAGAACGACAGCAATTGTCAGTACTGCAAAGATCACCGATAAACTTTTTACCATTTTTCCACCTCAATTATTTTTTCCGGTACAGATTCTCCATATTCTGAAGGTCAAATCACAAAGTCTGCATGTATTCCATGGAGCGTTTGATATTTTCAATGGGGTCTTCAGCTTCATACTCAAGAACGATCCATTCGGTGCGTCCGGCACCTGTACTCCAGCGGAGCAGAGCAGCCCAGTCCTGATCATCGCTGCCGACAGGGACCTTGAAACCATCTTTGGCTGACCACGGTTTCCAATGGATAGACTGGTTCCTGCCGGGAAATGCCGCCAGAGTGGCAAGGATATCAGCTCCGCCGGACATGGCATTGCCGGTATCCAGCTGCAATACCACATTTTCGCCGGTATTGGCAGCAACGATGTTCCAGGGGAGCTGGCCGTCGATGGCTTCGAATTCGTGTTTATGGCAATGGAATCCGGTACGGACACCGTAAGGAGCAAGTTTTTCTGCGGCGTTATTGAGGCGTTCAGCAAATTTTTTCCACTCATCGACGGTTGGCGCGCTGAACCAGGGCACGACGATGAATTTATTTCCAACGGCCAGATTGCGTTCCAGAGTGGGGCCGAAATTTTCACCTTCCAGATCTGTGATCGGGGTATGCCATCCGCAACAGACGAGTCCGGTTTCTTCAAGCAGGGCCCGGCAGAGAGCCGGTTTGAAGAAATTGCCGTAAAATTCAATGCCGCTGAAACCGAGTTCTTTGACACTTTTCATGGTTTTGAGGGGGGTATCCGCAAAGGTCTGACGGAGCGAATAAGCCTGCAATGCAAAAGGGATGTTGTTCATAATTGCCGAATCTCCTTGAATTGAGTTCAATTTTACTTCAGAAAATCTTTCTCCTGTGTTAAGATACATTCTGAAAGCTGAAAATTCAAGGGGATGCTTGGAAAAATTTCGGATCAGACCGTGTTTTTTCTTCCGGAGGCGTGGACAGGAAATTACTTTTTGATCCTTTCTATCTTGGCATGGCAGCGGAAACTTTCAGAATTAGCTCCATAAAGACGGGCCGTTATGACCCCGGAGTAGAATTCGGCACATTCTTCCTGAGTTGCGTTGAGGTAAGAAAGGATCCGTTCCAGATCCCCTCCGCTCAGTTTGAAATCTCCATGTTTTATCTGAGTTACCGCAGCCGGAGTGACACCAAGCAATCGGGCAATATCAGATTGATTTTTTCTGCATTTGCACAATAATCTCGAAATAACTGGCCAACCGTTTATTTTTTCCTTCGTCATATATCTTCCTCATTTATCTGCATGATATGCAGGTAAATATAACATCGTGGGATAAAATATTCAAGCAAAATAAAGTAAAAAGTTAAAAATATGTTTAATCAAATACTTAAATAAATTAAAAAAAACCGTTTTTTGAGCTTATTTTATGTTTAAAAACTATGCTTTTTTTATGCAGATATACGAAAAAAACCGATGTATTCCGGCGGTATCCCGGCATTGCAGATCTGCCGCCGGGAAAATAAATATTGCCGCAAATCAGGAAATTTATACGGATTTTTTCCTTATATGAAGTTGACTTTACTCTTTTGAGATGTTATTATATATGATGTTATTTTTCTGATGACCTGCAGGGATTTTTTTAGGGGATTGATAATGTTTTGTGATGTACGATGGTTTATTTATGCGCTGGTAAGCAATGGTGCTTTGTCAGCAGAAGATGCTATGGCGATATACAACTCGATAGAAGGAGAAGTTTCTCTGGAGCTGTATGCCCAAGCTGTCCTTGAACAGCTGGCCGGCGGATGTGATGAGCAGGATGCTTCCGCATTGCTGGAGCAGATACAGGAGGTCGTCAATTATGCCGCGGCCCAGGGGGCGACCGGTGAAAACCCTCCGATGGAATTTCCGGAACCGGATGCACCGGATGCACCAGTTGCACCAGCCGCACCTGCCGCACCTGTGCGCGCTGCAGCTCCCCGCCAGGGATTTCCGCCGCCGCGCCGCAGCGGTGCAGTGCCGCCTCCGCGCCGCGGCAGCAGCGCAGTCCCGAAAAAAAGCAGCTCCGCGCCCGCCGCTGCGGCAGTTGATGAAGATGAAGAACCGGTACGCAAAAAAGGCGGAAAACGCGAAGGACTGGTCATGGATTCGGTCCGGGTATTTTCTGAAGTTGAGATCGACTATTCCGTCATAAACGGCTATGAGGATCTGCCAAGTCTTTCCGATACCGCATATCTTGATGACAGCGAACTTGAATACCGGATGATATACCTTTTGAGCTGCCTGCGTCATCTCGGATGCAGCGACTTGCATATTTCTGCAGGTTCACCGCCATTTGTCCGGCGGCAGCTGCAGATCGAACGCATCGACAGTTATGTCCTTACTGCTGAAGATGCCGAAAAATTGAACATGTGTCTTTTATCTCCTGAGCGTGCGGAATTTTTCCGCAAAGAACAGGATACCAGTTTTTCGCTGGAAGTCGGTTCCAACCGCTTCCGCGTCTGCATGATGTTCCAGAAAGACGGCATCTCAGGAAGTTACCGCCTTGTTCCTGACCATATCTGCCAGCTTGAAGAACTCGGTTTCATGGAACGGGATGCCAATACGATCCGCAAACTGCTGGACTTCAA
The DNA here is from genome assembly GCA_017504125.1 of Lentisphaeria bacterium. GTDB lineage: Bacteria > Verrucomicrobiota > Lentisphaeria > Victivallales > Victivallaceae > UBA1784. Next base: position 15,396 of record JAFVRT010000094.1, on the reverse strand, counting down.
CAACGGTCTTATTCTGGTTACCGGCCCTATCGGAGCCGGCAAGACCACCACCCTCGCGGCAATGGTGGATGTGGTGAACGAAAGACGCTCGGATCATGTGATCACCGTGGAAGAACCTATCGAAATATTGCAGATGTCCAAAAACTGCGCCATAACCCTGCGCGAGATCGGCAAGCACACCATCTCTTATCACTCCGCACTCAAAGCCGCTCTGCGTGAAGACCCGGATATCATCGTTGTCGGAGAAATGCACGACCTCGAAACCATCGAAAATGCCATCACCGCCGCAGAAACCGGACACCTTGTCATCGGTACGCTGCACACCGGTGATGCTGCCAACACCCTGAACCGTCTGCTGGATGTGTTTCCGCCTTCGCAGCAGGCCCAGATCCGTGCCATGACTGCCGGAAGTTTGCGCGGTATCATCTGTCAGAAGCAGATCCCCAACGGCATGGGCGGGATCGAACTGGTCTATGAGATCATGATAAATTCCCAGGCTGTAGCCAACTTGATCAGTGAAGGTAAAACATTCCAGCTCAAAGCTACCATGGCCATCGGATCACGGTTGGGCATGTTCACCATGGATCAGCTGATAATGGATAAATTCAATGCCGGACTTATCACCTACGAAACTGCGCTTTCACACATGGGGGACAGCGAAACTATCGCTCAGATGGAACGGCAGCATGCTATCGAAGAAGCTCAAAAACTCAATCCCGCCAAGAAATAAGGAACTGTTACCATGGCTGACGAACCGATAATCAATCACTATCTGAGACAAATGTTGGAGTTGGGCGGCTCAGACTTGCATCTTTCCATCAATTTTCCTGCCAAAGCCCGTATCCACGGCGGTATCCAATGTCTGGATGACGAAGTCATCACTCCCGAAAAAATGGAATATCTCATGAAAGAGATATGTTTCCCGGAACACCGCTGGACGACTTTTATGAATACTCACGACCTGGACTTTGCACATGAGATCCCCGGTCTGGCACGATTCCGCTGCAACTACTTTTACAACTATCACGGCATGGGGTGTATCCTGCGTCAGATCCCCAGCAAGATCCTGACTCTTGAAGATCTTCATCTGCCGGATGTTCTCCGGGATATCTGCAAATTCCACAGCGGTCTGGTGCTGGTAACCGGTCCCACCGGTTCCGGTAAATCCACTACTCTGGCGGCAATGATCGACTACATCAACGCCACTATGAGCAAGCATATCATCACCATTGAAGACCCTATCGAATTCGTACATCAGAACAAGATGTGCACCATTGTCCACCGCGAAGTGGGGATCCACAGCAAATCCTTCCCTTCGGCTCTGCGCGGGGCCATGCGTTCCGACCCTGACATCGTACTTATCGGTGAGATGCGTGAAAACGATACCATCCGTCTGGGGCTCACCTGTGCCGCAATGGGTATGCTGGTTTTCGGAACGCTCCATACCAACAACGCTCCCAAAACCGTTGACCGTATCATCGATGCGTTCCCGGCTGACGAACAGGCGCAGATCCGTACCATGCTTGCCGAATGTCTTACGGGAGTCGTTTCGCAGCTGCTCTGCCGCAAAAAGGGCGGCGGCCGTGTGGCAGTCCACGAAGTGCTGCTCCGCACCGACGGTCTGCCCAATGTGATCCGCGAAGGCAAGATCTCCAGTTTGCGTACCATTATCGATGCCGGCGGTGACCGCGGCATGTGTTCAATGGAGTCATCGCTGGAGCGTCAGCTGCTGGCTGACAAGATCACCGCTGAAGAAGCCTATATGAAATCCAGCGACAAAAACCGGTTCCGCGCAGCTTATGAAGCTGAAAAAGCTGCCGAAGAAGCGAAAATTGCCGCTGAAGCAGCAGCAGCGGCAGCCGCACCGGTCCAGTAAGTATGGGAATTTTTAAGATCTGGCAGAAGATCTGCGGAGTTCACCGTTCCGATGATCAGACGGAAGCTGCCGGAGTCAATGAGTTTTTTCTTCCCAGACTGACCAGAGGTTTTTTCATCCGGAGTTCAGTTGTTGCCCTGCTGGCGGTGCTGATTTTCGGATTTGTGCTGCGTCCGTGTATCATCGACGGTGAAAGTATGCTGCCCAACTGGCCCCGGAAGGGATTTACCTTCTGTTTCCGCTGGCGTTACATATTTTCGCCCCCCGGATACGGTGATGTGGTGGTGGTCAGATACAGCGGCCGGATCTTTTACCTGAAACGGGTGGTCGCCCTGCCCGGTGATATGGTGGCTTTCTGGTGCGGACGGCTTTATGTCAACGGGCGCAGGGTGAATGAGCCTTACATAAAATATATTTCCGACTGGAATTTACCGCCGCGCAAGGTCATGCCCGGACACCTTTATGTAGTCGGGGACAACCGTTCCCAGCCTATATCCATGCATAAATTCGGTCAGGTGCGCCGGACACGGATCATCGGCGCACCCTTATTCTGACGCGTTACCGTCTGACCCATTCCGGAGTCTGGGCGGCTTTTATGAGAGCGACCTTTTCCGTATCGGCTGCGAATCTGTACTGTTCCAGAAGCAGCATGGTGTTGCGCAGCAGATCATGATGAGCCTGACAGGTGAGCAGATTGCGTAATCCCAGAAGTTTCTGCACACTTTCGCGGCGATCTGCAGATTCCGGTTTGGGCACTCCGAAAAGTCCGCCCGCATAACCGGCGAAGCCGTCTTGCGCGCACCAGGCATCAAAGATCTTCTGCAGTTCCTTTTCGTCAGCGACAGGAGCGCAGAGTCCGTCCAGATAGGCAAAAAATGTTTCAGTTTCCGCTTCGTCGAGCAGAGTCAACGCCTGTTTCAGGTTGAAATAGGGCAGCAGCTCCATGGCGTATGCTCCGTTGGCATCGAAGTGGAATTTGGGAACATATCCGATATACCAGCAGGGAAGTGATGTGGGCCGGGGAGGAAAGTAAAAGTTGCCCGGTGAATAAATGACCGGAACACCGTTGTACACCTCATATCCCAACGGACAATGGGTATGGCAGTTGAAAACCGCATCGGCTCCGCACTCCGCAAAGAAACGGAACATGGAACGCATACGGGGCGTCGGATAAGGCAGATGCTCATGGCCGCCGTGAAGCGTTACTATGACGGTATTTCCCTTTTGTTTTTCGCCTTTGATCTGCAGGGCAATGCGGCAGATATCGATAGCTGCGCTGCCGGGTCTGCCGCCTGAAGCGATGCCGAATTCATATTCTGCAGCGTTGATGATGGAACATTTGAAACCGCCGCACTCCACCCGGAGCGGTTCAACGGCTTCATCTTCATTCATTCCTGCGCCCACGGTACGGATCCCCAGCGCACGGAATTTATCAAGAGTATCTTTCACTCCGGGAGCTCCGTAATCACCGGTATGATTGTTGGCCAGCAGCACAGTATCGATGCCGAGGGCAGTTGCAAAGGCGGTACACTCCGGATAACAGCGGTGGTTGGGACCGGATTTATCGATCGGGGTATCCTGACGGGTAACGGTACATTCCCATTGCAGTATTTTAAGGTCGGCATCATCAAAAAAAGGTTTGATCTGTGCGGTTATTTCAACTGCTCTGGCGGTAACATCGGCGCAATTTTCCTCTCTGGGGCAGAAATCACCGGCGATAACGGTACTGAATTTTTCTTTGCCGGCTTCGCGCCATTGGATATAACGGGTATTCATGATTTATTTATTTTCCGATTGATTTTTGATAATAAAACTCCGGGCAGGCACGCCCATTTCTTCCGCATCGCCGAAGTTGGCATAAACTTCGGTTCCGTCTGCAAACACGGTATGTTCCACCTTTTCCGAACAGAACTCATGGCTCAGCATTTCCACTTTGCAGGTTTGCCGCATCTCTCTGGAAATTCTTGCGGAGTCTTTGCCGAAATCCCATGGCAGCATGCCGTAAAGTGCCACGCGGTTGACATATTCAAAACCGTGGACACCTGAAACTCCCTGTCCGCAGAATGTGTATACTGAATCATGATAGACCAGCTGAAAAAATGGTATGGGTGCTTATTTGAGTCCGGTGAAGCGGCAGTACCTATGGGCGGATAAGCACCGAGATCGATGTCCTGAACTGCAAATTCGTGAGGCGCGCCCTCTGTGGCAACAGCTCCTATGTGTTTTTTGGCGATGCGGAATGTATTCAGACGCCATTCTGCATCAGTACGCCTTGAACCGGGATGTCCGGGATGATAACAGTTCAAAAGTGAATTGCACCCCTGAACATCCAGATATATGGCTCCGCGTCCCACCATTTCAGCGATACGGGGCAGATCCCGTTCCGCGTATTTCTGAGTACATTCGGTGCAGATGATGTAACATCTGCCGCCCCGCCAGATACCGCCTTTGACCCGGCCGCCTTCCTGATTGTGTATGAGTTCGTCAAAGGTGAATTCAGGCGAATTCGGGTAAACGTCCCGATAATTGTCATGGACCGAAAAAATATAGTCCGGCGAAAGATTTCTGCCGTATTCGGCGGCTTCGGTAAAATCTTTTTCCGTTCCCCGTTCCGGATTCACCGGAAATCTGGTGGGATAACCGCTGTCGAAGCCGCTGTGGTTCCAGCCGGTATTGAGGATGCACACCCGGTCGAATCCGGCGGCATGGGCGGTATCAAAGACCTCTTTTGCGGTCCAGTTTCCGGGGCGTCCTTCAGCTTCTCCGGCTTCACGGCTCCTCACATAGAGGGAATAATCTTTTTCCACACCGGGAGGAAGTTCTTTGGGATAGGTGTTGTGTTTCCAGATGACGGAACCTGCCAGTTTTTCCACTTCCGGATCGGCAGCGATCTTTTCTTCAAGGGAAATGAAGCGTTTTTCCTGTTTTACTCCTGCCCGGTGCCATTTGGCAAGATCGACATAATTTGTTCCGGCGGGAAAGAAACGCATACGGACGGTACGATCATATTCGCTCTTGTCTTTGTTGAAAACATGGACGATGCTGCCGGAAGCTGCATCTCCTGCAGTTTCAATAACGATGCGGGAGTCGTGGACCTGGGCGGTACGGATCCCCATTCCGCCTGCCGGAGTGAAAAATCCCGTTACCGGCAGAATGGGCCAGGTTTCAAAGTTGAGTTTTTCGGCAGAAGGATATTTATAAAGAGTTCCGAGATTGCCGAAGGCTCCTGCAAGTTCTCCCGGTTCGTTGGTTTTCCAGCTCAGTATCTTGTCCGGGAACGACATAAAGATCTCCTCATCATCCAGTCCTTCCGGTGATCTTGTAGTAAAGATCACCTCATCGCCTTCCAGATCGATGCGGAACGAGAATATCATTTCAGGTGCAGGAACAGGTTTTAAAAATCCGTGTCCGGGAAATCTGGCGTACCAGATCATGTCTTTAATGGTTATCAGCAGTCCGTTGCCATCTTTAACCACTTCGGTTTTTCCCCAATGCAGCGGATCGAGAGACGGATACCAGAAACTGCCGTATTTCATGGAAATATATGCTTCACTGCTCCAGCTGCCGTACCGGCTTTTTATTTCCAATCTGGAACCATCGGCGGCAGACCTGACATTAAGCTGACCGTTGTCCAATTCTACAAATTCGCAGTTCATGATGAATGATCACCTTTCTGTTTTGCTTGATGTATCTCTAATTTAGCATTACTTGGCATGCTTGTCAATTACGGCATGGAGAAAAAAAGCCCCTTTTCAGTTCCCGACCGCAAATCCGGCAGGGCTTCAGAAAAGGCGCGGTGTTTGTTTTTCACAAAAATGTGATAATTTTTCACAAAGCGGTGTTGAAAAAAAGCATTTCAGATGCTATATTATAGAAGCGCAGCAACAAATCAGGAGCTTTTGAGAGATGCAGAAAAGGCGTGATGCCATACTGAAATTCATAGAAGCCAATGGGGAAAGCTCCATTGCTTCTCTGGCGGAGCGTTTCAGCGAATGGTCTGAAATGACGATCCGCCGGGATCTTGCATTTCTGGAAAAAGAGCGTTCCATCATCCTTACCCGCGGCGGAGCCAGAGCTGTTCAGCGTACCTTCGGCTTGAGCGAAGATATCTACAGCGAACGGGAACAGCGCAACCGTGAAGCCAAGATGCTGGTGGCTTCCAAGGCTGCCGGACTTATCGATCCGGGCAAAGCGATCTTCATCGACTCCGGCAGTTCTGCCATGGCCCTTGCCCGCGCAGTACCCGATCAAAACTGTGTCATCATCACCAGCGCACCCAATGTCGCTCTGGAAATAATCCGCTGCAAAAGCAAGCCTCAAGTAGTTCTGCTGGGCGGAACTCTCGGCCGCCGCAGTCTGGCGGTTTCAGCATACGATCTTGAAACCCAGCTTTCCCAGTTCAATATCGACATTGCGTTTCTGGGTGTTTCCGGTTTCGATCTGCGGGCCGGATGCACAGTAGGAACTCAGGATGACTGTTTGCTGAAAAAACAGCTTATCAAACAGGCCCGCCGTTCGGTGGTGCTGCTGGATTCATCGAAACTCGGAGTGGCGATGCCTTTTACTTATGCCGCCATTGAAGATATAGGTACGGTGGTTTCTGACGGAAATATCCCCGCTGAAGCTGCTGAAGAAATAGCAAAAAAAACCACATTATTATAATACCAAATCAAAAAAAAGGAAAACAAGATGGCAAATTTCATTCTCATGCCTCAGATGGGGGTTTCTGACGAAAGCGCAGTGCTTTCTCAGTGGTTGGTCAAAGAAGGGGACAAGATCGAACTTGAACAGCCCCTTTTCTCCATGGAAACCGGTAAATCTTCTTTCGAAGAACTTGCCAAATACTCCGGTACTCTGCTGAAGATCGTCATTCCCGCCGGCGAAGAAGTCAAGGTGGGTGAAGTGGTCGCCGTCGTCGGCGAACCCGGCGAAAAGTATGAACTCCCCGGCGGAGCTGCCGCTGCTCCCGCTGCTGAAGCTGCCCCTGCTCCCGCTGCTGCTCCCGCTGCTGAAGCCGCACCTGCTCCCGCTGCCGCTGCTCCGGTCAAGAACGGCAATGTCAATTTCATTCTCATGCCCCAGATGGGTGTTTCCGATGAAAGTGCCATTCTTTCACAGTGGCTGGTCAAGGAAGGCGACAAGATCGAACTCGAACAGCCGCTTTTTGCCATGGAAACCGGCAAATCCTCCTTTGAAGAACTTGCCAAATCCTCCGGTACTCTGCTGAAGATCGTCGTCCCCGCCGGTGAAGAAGTCAAGGTGGGTGAAGTGGTCGCCGTCGTCGGCGAACCCGGCGAATCTTTCACTCTGCCCGGTGCCGCTCCTGCCGCTGCCCCGGCTGCTGAAGCTGCTGCTCCTGCCGCAGCTCCCGCCGCCGCTGCTCCCGCTGCTCCCGCTGCCGCTGCCAAGAGTGCCGACGGTTTTGTTGCCGCTTCCCCCCGCGCCAAACACCTGGCTGCGGAACTGGGCATCGACTACAAACTTGCCACTCCCACCGGTGCCGAAGGCCGTATCACCGAAAAGGATGTCAAAGCTCTCGCAGCTTCCGGCATCACCGCAGCTCCCGCTGCTGCTGAAGCTGCTCCTGCTGCCGCTCCTGCTCCTGCTGCCGCCGCTCCCGCCGCTGCTGCTCCTGCCGCCGATGCCGCCTATGAGGACACTCCCATTACCCGTATCCGCAAGGTCATCGCTGACAATATGCATGCTTCTCTTGCCAATATGGCACAGCTTACTCTCAACCGTACTTTCGATGCCACCGCGCTTCTCGAAATGCGCAAGGCTATGAAGAACGCCGAAGGTTTCGGTCTGGAAAAAGTCACCATCAACGATCTGGTCCTCTTTGCAGTTGCCAAAACCCTGCTTGAGTTCCCCGACATCAATGCCAACTTCATCGACAACAAGATGCGCCGTTTCAAACACGCCCAGCTGGGTGTTGCCATCGACACTCCCAAAGGTCTGCTGGTTCCGGTGATCCCCGATGCCGATACTCTGTCTGTCAAGGCGATTTCCGACATGGTGAAGTCCTACGCTTCCGCCGCCAAAGCCGGTACTCTCGGTCCCGACAAGATGCAGGGCGGCAGCTTCACTGTCACCAACCTCGGAAATCTGGGTATTGAAAGTTTCACTCCCATCATCAATCCTCCCCAGACCGCTATCCTCGGTGTCTGCGGAACGACTTTGCGTCCCCGCATGAAAGCCGACGGATCTGTGGAATTCTATCAGGCAATGGGACTTTCTCTCACCTTCGATCACCGCGTGGTCGACGGTGCTCCCGCCGCCACATTCCTCAAGGCTCTGGCCGATAAACTGGAAAAGATCAATCTGCTGTTTGCTCTGTAATTTACAATAAGGATAATTGAAAAATGACTTATGATCTGCTTATCATCGGCGGCGGTCCCGCCGGATACCGGGCCGCTGAACGGGCCGGACACAAAGGCATGAGCGTGGCTCTTTTTGAAGCCCGTTCTCTGGGCGGCGTCTGCCTCAACGAAGGCTGCATGCCCACCAAGACATTGCTCTATTCTGCCAAGATCTATGACTACGCCAAAGGCGGCGGAGAAAAATACGGTGTTACCGCCACCGGTGCAAAGATCGATCACGCCAAAGTGGTCGAACGCAAAGATAAAGTGGTGAAAACTCTGGTTTCCGGAGTCGCCATGCAGATGAAAGGAGCTAAAGTTACTGTAGTGGCTGCTCCCGCCAAATGCGCCGGCAAAAATGCCGAAGGTTTCGTCGTCACCGCCGACGGCAAGGAATATGTGGGTAAGAAACTCATCATCGCTTCCGGTTCTGTGGCTGCTGTGCCCCCCATCCCCGGTTTGAAGGAATCTGTAGCCGCAGGTATCTCTCTTACCAACCGTGAGATCCTCGACCTCAAGGAAGTGCCGAAAAAACTCATCGTCCTCGGCGGCGGTGTCATCGGTCTGGAAATGGCTTCTTACTTCAACTCCATCGGCAGCGAAGTTACCGTGGTGGAAATGATGGACCGCATCGGCGGCCCCACCGATCCGGAAATTTCCGAATGCCTCAAAGGTCTTTATGAAAAGAAGGGCGTGAAATTCATGCTCCAGACCAAGGCTGTGGCTGTCAACGGCGGAAAACTTTCCATCGAAAACAAAGACGGCAAGGCTGAAATCGAAGCAGACAAGATCCTTGTGGCTGTGGGACGCCGTCCCAATACTGCCGACATGGGTTATGAAACCATCGGACTTTATATGGAGCGCGGTGCCATCAAGACCGACGAAGAAATGAAAACCAATGTGGCCGGTGTTTTCGCCGTGGGCGATGTCAACGGCAAATCCATGCTGGCTCACACCGCTTACCGTGAAGCTGAAGTCGCCGTCAACATCATCGCCGGCGAAAAAGACCGCATGGAATACAATGCCATTCCCGCTGTCATCTACACCAATCCTGAAGTTTCCAGCGTCGGCGAAACTGAAGAAACTGCCAAGGCCAAAGGTCTGAAGTACAAGGTGGTGAAACTGCCTTTGCAGTTCGCAGGCCGTTATATCGCTGAAAATGAAGGCGGCAACGGATTTTTGAAGATGATCTTCGATCCCGACAAAGTGCTTATCGGTGCTTCTGTCATCGGTAATCCCAGTTCCGAAATGATCTTCGGTATGGCCATTGCCATCACCCGTAAACTGAACTGCAACGATATGGCAAAAGTGGTCTTCCCCCACCCGACCGTGGGCGAGATCTTCCGCGAAGCCATCATCATGCAGATCTGATGAAACTGTAATCAAGTCAAAGACTTTTCAATAACAAAAAAGGAAAAAAGAAAATGCCTAAAAGTCAGTACATCGACCCCAAGCAGGTCAGAAAAGCCGGTGAAGTGATCCTCGGCAAGATCGAGATGAATCAGTACAAGAAAACCTTTGCCGAAGAAAAGAAACTTTTCAGCAAAAACGATATGCTGGGTATCTACAATGATATGCAGTACATCCGTGAATTCGAAACCATGCTGTTCCAGGTCCGTACCCAGAAGCACTACAACGGTGTCGATTACCTCTACACCGGTCCTGCCCACCTCTATGTCGGTCAGGAAGCCGAAGCTGTCGGTATGGCATGGAATTTGACCAAAGATGATGTGATCTTCGGAAGCCACCGCAGCCACGGTGAAGTGCTTGCCAAAGGTTTCAACGCCATCCGCAATCTGCCCGAAAAAGAACTCATGGAGATCATGAAGAACTTCCTGGACGGCGATCTGCTCAAAGTCGTTGAAAAGGAAAACAAATCCGGCAATGTCCGCGATCTGGCTCTGGACTTCCTGCTCTACGGTTTCATGGCTGAACTTTTCGGCCGTGCCAACGGATTCACCCGCGGTCTGGGCAACTCCATGCATGTGTTCTTCCTGCCCTTCGGAATCTATCCCAACAACGCCATCGTCGGCGGTTCCGCCGGTATCTCCGTCGGTGCTGCTCTCTACAAGAAAGTCAACCGCAAGCCCGGTATGGTGGTCTGCAACGTCGGTGACGGCTCCATGGGACGCGGACCCGTCTGGGAAGCTCTGAACTTTGCTTCAATGGATCAGTACTTCAAACTCTGGGACAAGGATTTCCAGGGTGGTCTGCCGCTGATCTTCCACTGTATCAACAACGGTTACGGCATGGGCGGTCAGACCCGCGGCGAAACCATGGCTTATGACATCGCTGCCCGTATCGGTGCCGGTGTCCGTCCCGACAATCTCCACGCCGAGCGCGTTGACGGTTACAATCCCTTTGCCGTTATCGATGCCTTCAAGCGCAAACGCGAGATCATCGAAAAGCGTCAGGGACCCGTGCTGCTGGAAACCGTCACCTACCGTTATGTCGGTCACAGTGCCACCGACAGTTCCAGCTACCGTACTCAGGAAGAAATCGAAGCCTGGCGCGCAGTTGACTCCATCCAGGCCTTCCGCGACAAGCTGGTCAAGAACAAAGTCGAAGCCGACGGCAAGTTCGACGAATTCAACGAATCCATCAAGGAACGCATCACCCGTATCATGAAACTGGCTATCGACGAGAAGATCTCTCCCCGTATCGATCCTGCCAACGAACCCGATGCCATGCGTAAATACATGCTTTCCAACGAGCATGTCGAAAAGTTCGACGAGCGCAAGCCCGATGTCACCATGAAGCTGGAAGACAACCCCAATCTTCAGAAGATCAAAACCAAAAAGCGTTTTGCTTTCGACGAAAACGGCAAAGCTGTCAGCAAGCTCATGGCTTTCAATACCCGCGATGCTCTCTTTGAAGCCATCATCAACAAGTTCTACACCGATCCCACCCTCATCGCCTTCGGTGAAGACAACCGTGACTGGGGCGGTGCCTACGGCGTTTACCGCGGTTTGACCGAAGCTATCCCCTACCACCGCTTCTTCAACGCTCCCATCTCTGAAAGTGCCATCGTTGCATGTGCATGCGGTTACGCTCTCTGCGGCGGACGCGCCATCCCCGAACTGATGTATTGCGACTTCCTCGGATGCGCCGGTGACGAAGTTTTCAACCAGCTTTCCAAGTGGCAGGCCATGTCCGCAGGCGTCTTGAAGATGCCCGTGGTGCTGCGTGTTTCCGTCGGTGCCAAATACGGTGCTCAGCATGCTCAGGACTGGACCAGTCTTTGTACCCACATCCCCGGTCTTAAAGTCTGCTTCCCCTCCACTCCTTATGATGCCAAGGGTCTGATGAACGCCGCTCTGAGCGGAACCGACCCCGTCATCTTCTTCGAAAGCCAGAAGCTCTACGATACCGGTGAAATGTTCCACGAAGGCGGAGTCCCCGAAGGTTACTACGAAGTGGCTCTGGGTGAACCCGATGTCAAGCGTACCGGTGCTGATCTCACCATCGTTTCCATCGGTGTAACACTCTATCCCGCCATGGATGCCGCCAAGGAACTTTCTGCCAAATACGGTATCGAATGTGAAGTCATCGATGCCCGTACTCTGGTTCCCTTCAACTACGAAGTGGTTGTGGAATCTGTCAAGAAGACCGGAAAAGTACTGCTTATTTCCGATGCCTGCGAACGCAGCAGCTTCCTGAGCGATCTCTCTGCCAACATCACCCGTCTGGCTTTCGATTACCTGGATGCTCCTCCGGTGGTGGTCGGTGCTCCCAACAGCATCTCTCCCTGCCCGGAACTGGAACAGTTCTACTATCCCCAGGCCTCCTGGATCCTCGATGCTGTGCATCAGGCCATCCAGCCCCTGCCGGGTTACACTCCTGCGATGAACTTCACCAAGATGGAAAAGATCCGTCTTGCCAAGCAGGGTATCTGATCTGTGAGTTTATCTTACAGATAAGAAAAAGCCGGAGGGGCAAAGGCCCTTCCGGTTTTTGTGCGTTAAACGAAATCATTTCAAATACAGGAATTTACAGTTATGAAAACTACTGCTGTCCGCCTCTATGGAAAAGACGATCTGCGTCTTGAAACCTTTGAACTGCCCGCGATCAAAGACGATGAAATACTTGCCAGAATCGTTTCCGACAGTATCTGCATGTCCAGCTTCAAAGCTGCTGAACAGGGTGCTGCCCACAAGCGGGTCCCCAACGATGTCGCCGAAAATCCCATCATCATCGGTCATGAATTCTGCGGCGAACTGGTGGAAGTCGGTGCAAAATGGAAAGATCAGTTCAAAGTCGGCGACAAGTTCGCCATACAGCCCGCAATCAACTACAAAGGTTCTCTCGCTGCTCCCGGATACTCATACAAGTACATCGGCGGAGATGCCACATATATCGTGATCCCGCAGGAAGTCATGGCTACCGGAAATCTGCTCCCCTATGCCGGTGAGGCTTTCTTCTACGGTTCTGTCGCTGAACCCATGTCATGCATCGTGGGTGCTTTCCACGCCAACTACCACACCACCAACGGCAGCTACTAGCACCGCATGGGCATCGTGGAAGGCGGAAAAATGGCCATCCTCGCCGGTGTCGGACCCATGGGACTCGGTGCTATCGACTATGCCATACACGGCCCCCGCCGTCCCGGACTTCTGGTCGTTACCGATATCGATGATGCCCGTCTGGCCCGCGCTCAGAAACTTTACACCGTTGAAGATGCCGCCGCTCACGGTGTGAAACTGGTGTTCCTCAACACCGGTTCCGGTGATGCTGTGGAAAATCTGCGCGCTCTTACCGACGGCACAGGTTATGATGATGTTTTCTGCATGGCTCCCGTGAAGCCCGTGGTGGAACAGGGCGATCAGATCCTCGGACGCGACGGATGTCTGAACTTCTTCGCAGGCCCCATCGATCCCAAATTCAGTGCCATGTTCAACTTCTACAATGTTCACTACGGTTCCACTCACATCGTCGGAACTTCCGGCGGAAACACCGATGACATGCGCGAATCTCTGAAACTTATGGAACAGGGCAGGATCAATCCCGCCGCCATGATAACCCATGTGGGCGGTATCGATGCCGTTATCCCCACCACTCTGAATCTGCCCAAGATCCCCGGCGGCAAGAAGCTCATCTACACCGGAATCAATATGGAACTTACCGCCATTGCAGATTTCCGCGCCAAAGCTGCCGATTCTGAACTTTTCGCCAAACTGGCCGATATCACTGAGGCTCACAACGGTCTCTGGTGCGCCGAAGCTGAAAAGGCTCTTTTGGCTCACTTCGGACAGAATTGAAGCATACAGGTATCTGTACCATGGATATGGAACTGAATATCATCTCTGAGCTGTCAAGATTTTACGGCGCAAATGAGGATTATGTCCTGCCGGGAGGTGGAAACACCTCTTTCAAGGATGACAAATTCCTCTGGATCAAACCCAGCGGAGTTTCTCTGGCCGACATGCAGCCTGAGCTTTTTGTCAAACTGGATCGCGCTATCGTGCGCCAGAGCCTTGACCTGACATCTATTGAAGACGCTTACGAAAAAGAACAACGCGTTGCAGCTCTTTTGACCTACGCGGCTCTTTCACCCGCAGGCGCACAACCTTCTGTAGAGTCCCCCATACACGAACTGATGCCTTACAAATTCGTGGTCCACACCCACCCCACGCTGGTCAACGCCATGACCTGCGGAAAAAATGGTAAAGCGATCTGCGCCAAACTCTTTCCTGAAGCCCTCTGGCTGGACTACCGCAGTGCCGGTCTGGGCGTCGCCGAAGAATTCAAAAAGGCAGCGGATACCTTTGAAAAAGCACCTCATGTGGCTTTTATGGGCAACCACGGCGTCTTTGTCGCCGCCGATACCGCCGGGGAGATCAGGGAACTTTACGAAAACATCATGGCAACGCTTTCAGACTTTGTCGCCGCTCAGGGTATCCCGCTCAAAGTGGAATCTGCCCCCTGCGACATGGAAGCCGTTTTTGAATACGCCCCCGTTCTGCGCGGGCTGCTGGGCAAGGTCGCAACTGTTACCGCAGGCGGTGCTTTCAAAGTTCCCGAAGGCGGACTGACTCCGCATCATGTCATGTACAGCGGCACAACTCCTCTGGTTTCTGAGGCTCCGGATGCCGCCGCCGTCGAGGCATACAAGGCCGCTGCCGGATTTATGCCGCAGGTGGTGGAGATCCCCGGTAAAGCTGTCTTCGGTGCCGGTGTCAACAAGAAAACCGCTTCCCGCGCCCTGAAATTCGCTGAAAACGGTGCTGAGATCGTCCGGCTGGCAGCCGCATTCGGTGGACCACGCTATTTCAACGATGAAGAACGCTCCTTTATTGAACACTATTGCCCGGTTTCCGAAGGCCAGGCTGAAGCCCTCCGGGGCAAAGTCGCCGTCGTTACCGGAGGTGCTCAGGGATTCGGACTCGGTATCGCACAGTATCTCGCCGCTCAGGGCGCAGATGTGGTCATCGCCGATATGAATGTGGAAGGAGCAAAAAATGCCGCTGCAACCCTCGGTCCCAACTGCTCCGGTATGGCAGTAAATGTTTCTGACGAAGAATCTGTCGCCAACCTCACTCGCGAAATCGTTAAAGAATACGGCGGCGCAGATATCCTCGTGGCTAACGCTGGTGTCGTGCGCGCCGGTTCCGTCAAGAGCTTCGATATCAAAGATTGGAAGTTCGTTACCGATGTGAACTATATCGGCTACTTCCTCTGCTGCAAGCACTTCGCCGCACTCATGGCAAGACAGAACGCCGTTTCAGGCATGTGGACGGATATCGTCCAGATCAACTCCAAAAGCGGACTCGCTGGATCCAAAAATAACGGCGCATACGCCGGAAGTAAATTCGGTTCCATCGGACTTACACAGAGCTTCGCCCTGGAACTGGTCGCCGACCATGTCAAAGTCAACTCCATATGCCCGGGAAACTTCTTCGACGGCCCCCTGTGGAGCGACCCCGTCAAAGGACTCTTCGTGCAGTATCTCAACTCAGGTAAAGTACCCGGAGCAAAAAATACCGCCGATGTCAAAAAACATTACGAAAGCCTTATCCCCATGCACCGCGGATGTACCCCGGATGATGTGGCTAAAGCTATCTGCTATGTCGTCCAACAACAGTACGAAACCGGACAGGCTGTCCCCGTAACCGGCGGCCAGGTCATGCTTTCGTAAGAAAGATAAGGGTTGGTTGGCAGGGG
>JAFVRT010000093.1 GCA_017504125.1 Lentisphaeria bacterium | reverse complement strand
ATCGATATGGAGTTTTACACTCCTCAGCAGCTCCGCCGTCAGGCAGAATCCAACCGTCAGGCTTCTGTTGCAGATCCCGATTTCGACAGTACAGAACTGGTCGCTGCCATAGATGCCCACAATAAAACCTCCATGGCTCTGTATGAAAAACTGCTGAGTTCCGGTGTCTGCCGCGAACAGGCCCGCAGTGTACTGCCTCAGAATATGATGGTAACTTTCTGGGGAACTGTGGATCTTTCAAACCTGCTCCATTTTCTGGAACTGCGGGACAGCGAACACGCCCAATGGGAAATCCGCGAATACGCTCAAGCTATCAAAAAGCTCATCAAGCCTTATATCCCCAATGTCGCTGCCTATTTTGAGAAAAAAGGACAAGCATGGTAAAAATAGCTCTCACAATGGGAGATCCGGCAGGTATCGGTCCGGAACTTTGTGTCCGGACGGCGGCTCTGCCGGAGTTTTCCGGTGTAAAATTCATAATATACGGCGGCAAGGCCGTCATTGAAGAAGCTGCAAAGCGTTTTTCCGGCAGAACGATGCCGGAAGTGTGCGATACCGGCTCTCCGGAAGAATTGATTTTTGGCAAAAACTCTGCCGGATGCGGCAAAGCTGCATACGATGCCCTTACTGCAGCAACTTGCGATGCCATTGATGGTAAAGTTGATGCGATCGTTACGGCTCCCATGAATAAATATTCGGTCAATCTGACCGGCATTCCCTTTTCCGGCCATACTGAAAGGATAGCAGAACTCTGCAATACTCCGGTTTTTGCGATGATGCAGTCCTCCGGCAAATTCCGCGTGGCGTTTGTTACGACTCACATAGGGATCTGTGATGTTCCCTCTAAAATCACTTTTGAACGCATCATCAATGTTGGAAAAATGCTCAATGATGTAGCAAAAGCTGAAGGAGTTGACTCACCGGTACTGGCATGTGCCGCCTTGAATCCCCATGCCGGAGAAAATGGCTGCATGGGCAAAGAAGATGAAGAAATCGTCAAACCTGCCGTTGCTGCTCTCAATGCCATGGGAATAAAAGTCGAAGGCCCGATTCCTCCGGATGTGGTATTTGTGGAAAAAATACGCTCAAAGTATGATGGGATCATTTCAATGTATCATGATCAGGGCCATATCCCCTTCAAGATGCTCGCTTTTGACAGCGGAGTAAACTCCACCCTGGGCCTTCCGATAATCCGTACCAGTCCGGATCACGGAACCGCCTTTGATATTGCCTGGCAGGGCAAAGCCGATATGGGAAGTTTTCTTGCAGCCTGCCGTACTGCAATACTGCGGGCAGAAAGAAAAAGCCCTGTTCACGGCCAAAGTTGATAAAAGAAGCTGAGAAAAAATAACTTGTATCGGGAACAGAACCCGAAAACAAAAAGGTCTGCCGCATACCGTTCAAGGTTGCAGCAGACCTTTTTTCATGCGCTTCACGCGCTGTCACGGAAAACAGAACCGGCTGTTTCCGGATAACACAGCGGAACTCGCAATTATTTGTCGGTCAGAGCCGCCACACCGGGCAGTTCCTTGCCTTCCAGAAATTCCAGAGAAGCACCGCCGCCGGTGGAAATATGACTCATCTTGGCGGCCATGCCGCTCTTATTTACAGCAGCAACGCTGTCGCCGCCGCCGATAATGGAAACTCCGCCGTTAGCCTTGACTTCAGCAACTGCAGCACAGACACCCATGGTGCCATTGGCGCATTTTTCCATTTCAAAGCATCCCATGGGACCATTCCAAACCACAGTCTTGGCACCTTTGATGGCATCAGCATAAAGTTTGACAGTTTCAGGACCGATATCGAGTCCCATCCAGTCAGCAGGAACTGCAGCGACAGTCTGAGTATTGGCTTCAGGATCAAACTTGTCAGCAGCAATATTATCAACCGGCAGCAGAAGTTTCACGCCGCGCTTTTCAGCATCAGCGATCATTTCTTTAGCGTAATCGATCTGATCTTCTTCGCAGAGAGATTTACCGATTTCCATGCCTTTGGCCTTGAGGAAGGTGTAAGCCATACCGCCGCCGATGATCAGAGTGTCGACTTTGGTCAGCAGATTGCGGACAACTGCCAGCTTGTCTGAAACTTTAGCTCCGCCGAGAATGGCAACAAAAGGACGGACAGGGTTGTTGACTGCATTACCGAGGAAAGCAATTTCCTTTTCCATGAGGAATCCGGCAACAGAAGTGGTCATATATTTGGCAATAACAGCGGTGGAAGCGTGGGCACGATGAGCAGTTCCGAAAGCATCATTGCAGAAAATATCACCGTAGGAAGCCAATTTTTTGGCAAGAACCTGCTGTTTTTCTTTCAGTTCAGCTTTGCGAGCCTTGAAAGCGGCATCATCTTCACCGTCTTTCTGTTTGCACTTGGCCTGTTCTTCCTTGTAATAACGGGTATTTTCAAGCATGACGATATCACCGGGTTTCATAGCGGCGACAGCAGCATCAGCAGCAGCGCAGTCATCAACAAAAACCACAGGTTTGGCCAGAAGTTTTTCCAGATAAGCCGCAACCGGTTTCAAAGTGGTATCAGCGGTGATACCCTTTTCATCGGGACGGCCGAGGTGGCTCATCAGAACCAGGCTTCCGCCCTGTTCCAGAACATATTTGATCGAAGGCAGCGCGCCCTGCACACGGGTATCATCTTTGATAACGCCTTCTTTGATCGGCACATTGAAGTCAACACGCATGACAACTTTCTTGCCCTTGAGATCAACATCACGGAGAGTAAGTTTATTCATATTGATTTCCTCTGATTTTTAAGTAATTTCTGTGTAACAAAAAAGGCGGGCGTCAATGCCCGCCCCTTTCTGGGATACCCCTTGAGGTCATTACTTGCAGATGACACGGGCCATTTCGAGAACTTTGTTGGAGTAGCCCCATTCGTTGTCATACCAGGAGCAGACTTT
>JAFVRT010000092.1 GCA_017504125.1 Lentisphaeria bacterium | reverse complement strand
GGAGCTTCTCTCACTCTGAAAACATTTTTAAAGCAATACCCATATTATATGGAAGAATGTATCTATCGTAGTGATAATCTTGCTATTTACGATGTGAAAAATAAATCTGCAGCATTTATTGGCGTAAGTGGCGAATACAATGCATGCCCAAGTAATTTGTTATATCTTCTGAATGAAAGGAATGATATTATTCTTGAACGATACAAATATATTTTTGGATTCAGACGGAGCAGAAATCCGGTTGGGGTGGTTTGGGAACTTTACGAAAAAAAAGATTCTGGATTTGAAGGTTATC
This sequence comes from Lentisphaeria bacterium, assembly GCA_017504125.1. GTDB lineage: Bacteria > Verrucomicrobiota > Lentisphaeria > Victivallales > Victivallaceae > UBA1784. The sequence continues at coordinate 2,413 of JAFVRT010000092.1, read as the reverse complement.
CTGTCGTATTCATAGATCCAAATCATGTTTTATACTCTTTCCGGGAGATAAGTGATATCAAAGCATGATGATTTTCTCTTATGATTGTATAGTATAAAAATTTGGCTCTGTTCCCTTTTCCGGTCAGCGGTTACAGGCAGCCGCATCATTCCGAGAGCAAGTTCTTTTTTCATAAACAATCTCCGTTTATATGGCATCAGCAGCACAGGTATAGTATCCGGTATCTTTTTGCACATTGCGGCTCGATCATAGAAGATGTGCTGCTCAATTACAATACATCAGTTTTGTGTATTTTGCAAGTGGGGTATTGTACAGTTCTGCCTCTCGCAGTTGAAATATCTTCCGGCCTTGCGCCGGAATTTATGAATATCAAAGGCTGTGAAGGATTTGGACTCTTGTATAGTATGACGGGGCCTCCCGGACTCTTGAGTTCCGTCTGTACCGGCGGGAAGCCGTAATATTATTGATTTTTTTCAGATTCTGACCGCTGTCCGGCTCTGGAGGACAATGGCTGGAAATTTTTCTTAATCGACTTGCAATTTACCGGCTCCGGCCTTATATTATATGCATTACTGTTTGTTTTTCAATAATTTTTAATATAGGAAGGTGTATTATGCCGGTTGATATTCTGGTTGGGACCCAATGGGGAGATGAAGGTAAAGGTAAACTTATCGATGTGTTGACCGGAGATGTGGATATGGTCGTCCGCTTCCAGGGCGGAAACAATGCCGGCCATACCGTCGAAATCGGTTCTGAACGCTATGTGCTGCACCTGGTTCCCTCCGGAATTTTCCGTCCCGGTGTCCGCTGTGTTATCGGCAATGGTCTGGTGGTCGATCCCGTGGCTCTGGTGGAGGAAATCGAAGGTATCCGCGCCCGTGGCATCACCGCCGATAATCTGGAACTTTCCGACCGCGCCCAGCTCATTTTTATCTATCACAAACGCGCTGATGCCATGAATGAACAGGGCGCGACCCGCAAGATCGGCACCACCGGACGCGGTATCGGTCCTGCCTACTGCGACAAGATGCGCCGCAGCGGGATCCGCGGATGTGATCTCTGCAAACCGGAGATCCTCAGTGCCAAGTTCCGCGCTGAAGCCGCCCGTTACAACAAGATCTTTGCCGAAGCCGGGGTCGAACAGATCGATGTGGAAAAGGAACTTGCCGCAGTTCTCGAAGCTGCCGCCAAACTGGCTCCCATGGTTCGTAATACTGCTTACACCATTGCTGAAGCCGTAAAACAGGGCAAAAAGATCCTTTGCGAAGGCGCACAGGGCGGTCTGCTCGATGTTGACCACGGAACTTATCCCTTTGTTACCAGCAGCAACACTATTTCCGGCGGAGCTTGCACCGGGGCAGGGATCCCTCCTACTGCCGTACGCAATGTTTACGGTGTGATCAAGGCTTACACCACCAGAGTCGGTGAAGGGCCGTTCCCCACGGAATTATTTGATGCCACCGGCGAAAAACTGCGCCAGATCGGCCGGGAATTCGGTGCGACCACCGGCCGTCCCCGCCGTTGCGGCTGGTTCGATGCCGTTGCCTCCCGTTATTCCTGCATGTTGAGCGGAGTCAACAAACTGGTCGTCACCAAACTCGATGTGCTCGATGCCTTTGACGAGATCGCAGTTTGTACTGCTTATGAGATCGACGGTGTCCGTACCACCGAATTCCCCGCAGCCGTTGAAGATCTGGAAAAGGTAAAGCCGGTTTACGAAATGATGCCCGGCTGGAAGACTCCCCTTGATGCTGTGACTTCTGCCGATCAGCTGCCGGAAAACGCCCGTAAATATCTCGCCCGCATGGCAGAACTTATCGGTGCCGAAATCGAAATCATCTCCGTCGGTCCCCGCCGGGATCAAACCTTCAAGGCGTGAGATAGGATATGGCCGAAAACGGCCGTACAAACATTGCAAACTCCGGGAAACTTTCTAAAAAAGATTCCCGGAGTTTTGCTGCGTTTATTGGTGCTCTCGACTGGCTGCAGATAATTTCCGTCTGTTTTCTGCTGGCGGTTGGGTTGGTTTTTATCCATTCGATCGGTGTACAGGTCGGAACTCCTGCATCGGCACTCTTTTTCAAAAAGCAATTTACCCAATGGATCCCGCTGGGATTTTTGCTGTGGGGATTTTTTGCGCTTCAGGATTACCGTAAATTTTACTTCAAAGCCGGAGGCGTCCTGTTTTTTTTATTGATAGTTGCAGCTTTGGTGCTGGTACTTTTTTATGGGGTAAAGGTTTATGGGGCGCGCCGCTGGCTTATGGTGGGGGCGTTCCGGCTGCAGCCGTCTGAATTTGGAAAATTGTCGCTGATATTGGTCCTGGCATGGCTGTTTTCTTCCAGATATTTCAATGGTTCCAAGTGGGCCGGTATCATTACCGGAGTACTTGTCGTGATGGTTCCGGCAGCAT
>JAFVRT010000091.1 GCA_017504125.1 Lentisphaeria bacterium | reverse complement strand
TTCGGTTCCGGAGAAACCTCTCTGGAAACCAATTTGGAAAAGCGCACTCTCACTCTTGACAACGGCAAGATCGCCAGAACCTACAAATTCAACATCGACCCCTTTGATGCTGAACTGGTCAAAGCCGGCGGCTGGGTAGCTTACGCTGACAGCAGATACTGATTTCCGGACATACAAAAAAAACAGGAGTGCTGCCAAACCTCAAAAGGGCGGGCAGCACTCCTGAATTCTTTTTAAAGCGGCGCAAAGCCTTTGCAAATCTTTACTGTTGCCCCTGTTTATTCAAATTCGTATATCTGACTGCAGCGGACTTCCAGTCGAGATTTTCAAATTCTTTCAATTCCGGGGCATATTCCAGAGCAATTATCACCATTCTTTTTCCAATAGCCGCATTTTGCACTGAACAGGAAAGGATCTTACCCAGCAGAAAGAGTTTCTCCGGATCGCGCATGATGAAATTTTTTATTCTTGCGCCCCGGTTTTCCTCGATTTCAGCCACTATCTGATAAACATCGTCCTGTTCCGGCGCAGCAGCAGCCTGAGCCAGATATTCAAAATAATTGTACTCCGCACGGCGCAGAGATATGATAACAAACAATACGATAACAACGATGACTCCGACACCGGTAAATGTGATCCACTCCGGCATCCTTTTCAGAGAACTGCCGTCGATCCAGTTCATTATAAGCATCATCGCCGGGATCGTCAAAGCGAAAAATATCATACAACCCCGCTGATCGGAACATCTGTAACGGCAGCCTAAAAGCCGTTTACGCGGCACAGCCTTCATTTTTCATCTCCATTTTTGCTGAAAAGCCTTCTGGCGAACACCGGCAATTCAAACGCGCTCCGGTGCACCTCAGGAGAGTAGTAACGCAGCTGCTTCTGCAGTTCAGCATCAGGCATGCGCCGGGGCAAAAACACCTCCCCTTCATCAGATCCCAGACAGCATCCGATGACCCCTGTGGGATAAGTCGGCACATTGATCTGGGCAAAGCCGCTGCTTTTGAAAAATCTACCGGCAAATTTCACCACCCGGCAGGCGATTTCCGGCAGCAGATAATAAGACTCCGCCTGAGTTGCTATGACACCGCCGGGAGTCAGAGCTTTTTTCATATCCCGGTAAAAGTTTTCGCCGAACAACGGCTCGCCGGGACCGCCGGGATCGGTGGAGTCAACGATAATGATATCATAACAGCCGGGATGCTCCTTGATGAAACAACTGCCGTCGCCGATATTGACTTTTACCCGCGGATCATCATAACCGCAGGAAGTTTCAGGAAGAAATTTTTGAGCGGCCCTGATGACTTCAGCATCAATCTCGCATATATCTATAGTTCTCAGTTCCGGATGCCGACCGAGTTCCCGCAGCACACCTCCGTCCCCCCCGCCGATGACCAGAGCACGCTCCGGCACATGAGAACAGGCATAAAACGGCAGATTCGCCATCATCTCATGATAGGCAAATTCATCGTATGAAGTCAATTGTACGATGCCGTCCAGCATCAGCAGGTGTCCGAGATTTTCGGTTTCAAATATTTCGATATGCTGATATTGAGATCTTATGTCGCAAAGCTGTTTTTTGACCTTCACTGTCAATCCCCAGCCCTCATTTACTTCACTTACCCAGCGTTGTGCATCCATTTTTCACTCCGTTACAATTTCTGTAAATCCGGCAAAGGTGTCGAATTTATGATCATATTCCTCGTCGCGCGGATCGCCGAATCCCCAGGCGGCCCAACCGCGGCGGAACCCGGCCAGACGACCTGCTCCGAGATCGGTATAATGATCCCCCAGCATCCAGCATTGCTCCAACGGCGCATCATACCGGTCACGGAATGCCAGCAGAGCTGCAGGATCCGGCTTCAACGGGAATCCGGAATCGCCTCCCCAGATCTCATCAAACAGATGATCGACCTTCAATGTTCTGAGTATCAAACGGGCATGTGGAGTGGGTTTATTGGTCACTACGGCAAGTTTTATGCCGCAGGAACGCATTTTTTCCAATCCTTCTGCCACTCCGGGATAAAGTACAGTTTTCTCCACCGGAAAATCTGCGTAAAACCGGCGCATTCTTTTCACGCCTTCCTCCACATCGACTCCGGTTCCCCGCAACGCCCGTTCTACCAGAATAACTGCTCCATCACCGACCATACCGGTAATTTCAGCCACCGGAAACGCAGAAAGTCCGAAACTCTCACGCATACGGTTCACGGAACCTGCAATATCTTCCAGAGAGTCGATAAGAGTTCCGTCAAGATCGGACACGACTATTTTCGCCATAGCAGATCAGATCCAATGGGCCAGCAATTCTTCGCGATCGTGGATCGAAAAATAGGCCGGAGGGATGTCGAGAATGGTAAACGCTCCTCTGCGTCCTTCGGCATAAAGCCTGGCTGCGGCGCGGGCATGAGCGACCAATACGCTGGCGGTGGCTTCAGGATTGCTGCCCCAGACACAGCGGTATTCGATACTGGCCGGATTGCCTTCTCCGGTAACTCCGGCGGCAGCAACAGTACCGTCATGGGGAAATCCCTTGTATTTCTCGTCAAGCTCAGCCTGAGAAATAAAATTCACCACCGTCTTATAAGGAGCAAAGTATCCGGGCATAGCCTTGATGGTCTTTTCGATTTCCGCCTTGTCGGCATCAGGAGCCGCAACCACAAAACACTCTCTGGTGTGCATATCTCCCGGTTCAAAAGCGGGATTTTCGCCCCGGCGCACCTTGTCGAGTGCTTCAGGGACAGCATGGGTGAACTGACGGGCATCAACAACTCCGGGGATAGTACGCAGCGCATCAGAGTGTCCCATGCTCAGTCCGCCTTTGGGTCCAAGACCGTAAAAGCCGTAAGCTCTGCTGCCGGGAAGGAACGCTCCCCCCAGAGTCCGTTCAAGCGAAAAGATACCGGGATCCCAGCCGGTGGAAATAACAGACACATGGCATCCTTTACGGGCCGCATCGTCCATGGAGTGGAAATACTCCGGCACCCGGCTGTGGTTGTCAAAACTGTCAATGGTATTCATGTACTGAGCCATCCAGGGCCCCTGTTCCGGCAAATCATTTTTTGAACCGCCGCAAAGGATCGCCACATCGGCTTTAAGAGCAAGAAATCCGGCAACATCATCATATTTCAGCACGGGAACTCCGGAAATTTCTTTCTTCACCCGTTCCGGAGAACGGCTGATGACACCGGCAAGCTCCATATCGGGATTTTTCTTTATCGCGGCAATAACACCACGGCCGACATTGCCGAATCCGGCGATCAGAATTCGAATTTTTTTCATACTGGCTGCTCCTCAATTTATGATTTGTTTGTATTACAGTAAAAATAGCATTGATTTTCCATTTTTTCAACCGGAAACCATTGTTTTTTGTTATAAAAAAAACGGAATTTCCACAAGATGAAGCACACCCCAAAAGTTTTGTCCAACTTTTGGGGTGCCATTCATTTCACAACAGTTTCTTTTTTTCAACTGTCAGCGGCGCGGGAGCCGGTTTGTGATACTTTTTCGGCGGGGCCGGTTTGAAATGGCGTTTCGGGGGCGGAGCAGGTTTGTAGTGATGTTTCGGCGGAGCCGGTTTGAAATGGCGTTTCGGGGCCGGAGCAGGTTTGTAGTAGTGTTTCGGCGGAGGAGCCGGACGGCGGTGGTGATGACAGCCTGCCAGCGGCAGAAGTATGCCGACAGCCAGCATAAATACGGAACAAAATGTTAAAATTCGTTTCATTTCAATCATTCTCCTTATTTTTTGTTTATGCTTTTTCTTCCGCCTCGCCGGACAGGAAGAACCTTGCGTGCATCGACTTCTTCACCGGGATTCGCTTTTGTATACACCCGGCATGACATATGTTCGCTCAAAAATTCACCTTCATAATTGACTCCGACTTCCCGATCAGGAGTTTTCCAGGAAAAAGTGGCCCTTCCATAACGGTCGCCGGAGTAAAAAAAGCGGATCGAAGGAGTTTTTTCCCTTATGATCTGCTGTTCATATCCCTTCAACCGGGAGTTGATCCTGCTTATGGCCAATCTTGCCCGTTCAACAAGTTCTTTTTCCTCTTTTTCGCTGATCATTTCATACTTCTCGCCGCCGACATCGATATATCTGGAAGAACATCCGCACAAAAGAAGCAAGATTCCGGAAATTATGGACAGTAAATTTTTCATTGTTTCCTTAATCCGTTCAAGTCGATGAGAGTGGAAAGCCAATCATTGAGCTGCCCCCAGTAGGAGTCGGGACAACGGGGCAGATCGCTGTTATCCACTCCGGCTGCGACTACATTTTCGATAAAATTATTGTTTCTCTCATTTTCGCTTTGAGGCAGCATGCCGTTTTCATAAAGGAAAGCTGTTTTCAGCACCACGGCACATTGCATGGGACTCCACCGTTCCGGTTCCGGTATCTGATGTGCCAAATGGCTCAACACGGAACGGAAAGAATCATAGGTATAGGGCATGGGCAGTTCTTCCTTCAGATTGTTGAGCAGAAATGCTCCCATCTTGCCCGCCAGGCGGTAATTCACAGGGATCTCAGCCAGCTCGTCGAAAACTCCTGTCAATTCCACATTCCGCACATTGCGGAGCCGTGCATTGGATTCCGTGAACTCAACCGTAACTTCCCGGAAAAGATCGACTGTGGGAAACTCTTTACCGGAGATCTTCTGCGCCCCGTGGCACACCATCTGAAACTTGCCGTGATCCGGAGATATCCCAATTGCAATAAAAGCGGATTCCCGGTAGGGATGACGGGAAAGCACGATCACTGAAGTCGAATTTATCTCAACACTCATCTTGTTTCAGAAGTTACTGAAGCTGCTTTTTCAATTCAGCCACAGCCATCTGGGGATTTGCTTTGCCCCGGCTGGCTTTCATGACCTGTCCGACCAGAAATTGCAGAGCTTTGCCGTTTCCGGCCTTGAATTCCTCGACCGGTTTGGGGTTGGCGGCAATGGCTTCGGCAACGAATCCGGCAATGGCTCCGGAATCACTCACCTGGGACATGCCTTTGGATTCCACGATTTTTGCCGGAGCTTCACCGGTGGCGAACATTTCTGCAAATACTTCTTTGCCCTGTTTGCCGCTGATGGTCCCCTTGGCAATGATATCGGTAAGAGCAGCCAGATTTTCCGGAGTGATACGGCATTCATCAATGGAAATTTTTGCATTGCCCAATTCCCGCATAAGCTCGGAAATAAGCCAATTGGCCACCAATTTGGGATTTTGAGCCTTGGCTGCAGACTGATCGAACCAACGGGCGATTTCCCGGTCGGCAACGATCACTCCGGCATCATAAGCGGTCAGCTGATAATCTTTCTGGAACCTTTCGCGCATGGCATCAGGCATTTCCGGCAGAGTACTGCGGATCTCCTCAATTTCCTCATCGCTCAAAGTTACAGGCATCAAGTCGGGATCGGGGAAATAACGGTAATCGTGAGCCGACTCCTTGGAACGCATCAGGTAACTTTCACCGGCTTCGTCGTCCCAGCCGCGGGTTTCCTGATGCAGGGGGGTATTGGTATTGAGTGCCTCGGTCTGCCGGTCGATTTCATACTCGATCGCCCGGTGGACGGCACGGAAACTGTTGAGGTTTTTCAATTCGATACGGGTCCCGAACTTTTCAGTACCTTTGGGACGCAATGAGATGTTTACATCGCAGCGCATCTGTCCCTTTTCCATATCGCAATCGCTGATACCGCCGTAGCGCATGACCTCTTTGAGCGAAGTAAGGTAGGCATAAGCCTCATCGGCAGTACGGAGATCGGGTTCTCCCACGATTTCCAGCAGCGGCACACCGGAACGGTTGAAGTCAGCCCCGCTGGTAGCTCCGAAGTGGGTGAGTTTGGCAGGATCTTCCTCAAGGTGGATCCTGGTGATACCGACATCATGAGGTTCGATTTCCGCTCCGGAAAAACCGGTACCGCCCAGATGCAGTTTCCCTTTCACGCAGAAAGGGAGGTCGAACTGAGAGATCTGATAATCCTTGGCCAGATCGGGATAAAAATAGCTCTTGCGGTCAAATTTGCTGTAACGGGCGATCTCACATCCGGTAAGCAATCCGGCACGGACTGCCGCCCGGATCGCTTCATGATTGGGAACCGGCAATGCACCGGGATACCCCAGACAGACCGGACACACCAGAGTATTGGGTTCTGCGCCGTAAACATTGGCGCAGG